>JARGFK010000013.1 GCA_029211065.1 Desulfobacterales bacterium | reverse complement strand
GCTTTGTTCCGGTCCCCAAAAGGTTATCGTCGTTGCCGGAACCAATAAGATTGTCGACACACTGGATCTGGCAATTCATCGAACCCGGAACCGTGCGGCCATACTGAACGCCATTTCGAAAGAACGGAAGGTTCCCTGTGCGGAAACCGGGATATGCAGCGACTGCAATGCACCCGAGAGATTGTGCGCCGCTCTGATGATCCTTTTCAAAAGGCCAAACGATATACCTGAGTTTACGGTGGTCCTCATAAATGAGGAGCTGGGGTTCTAGCCGCTCCCGGCCTTTTATGCCACCCGCATGCTGGGCATTGATCCTATCGCATCAGTATGATATCATCCCAATATTTGAGAGAAGCGTTACAACCCACTGTTGAGGGAGGATGCAAATGGCAAAAGCAAGAGACACCAAAAAAGATGTCAAAAAGAAACCGGCCAAATCTTTGAAGGAAAAACGCAAAGAAAAACAGGAGAAAAAGAAAGGTTAGCACGATAATACGCTACCCCAGGGTTAATCCAATACGGCAACTGCCTCCACTTCAATCAAAAATTCCGGCATTGCCAGACTTTGGACAACCAGAAAGGTATGGGGCGGAAACGGTTCCGTAAAGAACTCCTGGCGGACATTTCTAAACGCATCCCGGTAATGAAAATGGGTCAGGAATGTGGTCATTTTGACGATATGCGCCAGGCTTCCTCCGGCCTCCTCCAGAATGTTTTTAGATTGGTGAACACCTGGCGGGCCTGGGTTTCAAAATCACCTTGACCCACGAGTTTCCCGTCTCTGGCCTTTGCAACCTGCCCGGCGATATAGAGGGTTTTCCCTGCCTTGGCGGCGTGGGAGTAGCCTTCGGCCGGATGCACCCTTTTGGGTTTTAAAATTTCATGTGCCATTGCTGTTTCCTCCTACTCAAAAGATCTAAAGTTTACCCACTTGAGAATACCGGCGGATGCTTTTCCGCCGTTTAAACGGATGCCCCCCGCCACTATTTTTCTCCCGTCAGGACGTGCCTTCCATTAAAATCACTTTTTAATTGACTTGCAATAAGGTTCTTCTTATGTTTTTATTTAAAAATTACATCGCGGCAAAAGCCTTTTCTCCGTGATTCAGGTTTATACCGCTTTCCATAATAAAGTTCCGAAAAAATGAATTGCAGTATAAGCGATTGTAGAAAAAAACGTTGGGATAACGAAATGCTTTTTTGACAACCGCTATATCGACCACCGATTGCGGCAGGATCACTGGAGAAGTAAAAACTTTTTTAAATAGCAGGCAATATCATACAGGCTGCCGAAATCTGCCTGTTAAGATTAGGGGAATTTATGTCGGTTATTACCATATCCAGAGGATCATTCAGCCACGGCCAGGAAGTAGCAGAGCGAACAGCCAAAAGATTAGGCTATGATTGCATCTCGCGCGAGATTCTTATTGCGGCATCCAAAGATTTTAATATTTCCGAAATAAACCTTTTTCAGGCCATTCATGATGCCCCCACTTTCATGGACCGTATTCTTTTAAGAAAAGAAAAATATATCGCTTATATCCAGGCCGCCGTTCTGAAAACCCTGCAAAAAGGCAATGTGGTCTATCACGGATTTGCCGGTCACTTTTTTGTTAAAGACATATCGCATGTTCTCAAGGTACGCATCATTGCGGACATGGAAGAGCGCATGCGTATCGTGACGGAAAGAAACGGCCTCTCCCGCGACGCGGCCACCGCCTACATCCAAAAGCTGGACGAACAACGCCGCAAATGGAGTCAGCAACTGTACGGCATTGAAACCGCCGATCCCAGCCTGTATGACCTGGTCATCCACATCGACAGGATCACGGTGGACGATGCCGTGGATATCATCTGCCATAAAATCGGTTTGCACCATTTTCAAGCAACACCGGAATCCCGGCAGCAGTTAAAAGATCTCAGCCTGGCCGCCGAAGTAAAAGCAGCCCTGATCGATCTGAAACCGGATATCGAGGTTACGGCCCGAACGGGAACGGTGCGGGTAACGGCAAGTGCTTCGTCGGCGCAACAGTCGAAACTGGAAAAGGAGATGCGTAAAGTCGCCGAAACGATACCCGGCATACAAAATCTTGAAATCGACCTGCTGTACGTTGCATCTTACAGCGTTGATTAATCGACTTAACCAATCCTTATTTCAATTTTAGCTACCGTAGAGGCCCGATGAAAATACTAATCGCCGAAGATGATGCCATAACCCTGAAAATGCTGGAACGAAAATTAGGCAGTTGGGGCTATGAAGTTGTTTCCTTCACAGATGGCAAAGCCGCTTGGGAAAAGTTGCAGCAGGACGATGCGCTGAATCTTCTCCTGCTGGACTGGATGATGCCGGGAATGGACGGTATTGAAATTTGCCGCAAGTTAAACCAGCAGCCAAAAGATACCCCCACTTATATCATCCTCCTGACCGCGCGGGACCAGGAGGATGATATCGTAGCCGGACTCGATGCCGGCGCAGACGACTATATTACCAAGCCGTTTGGAAACAACGAATTACGCTCAAGAATCAATGTGGGCCGCCGGATCCTCGCTTTACAAAATGCGCTGCTGGAAAAAGAAAAACTTCAAGCAGTCTTTGAAACGGCCGGCGCCGTCTGCCATGAAATGAATCAGCCCCTGCAGGTGGTGTCGGGGGTTGCTGAATTGCTGTTGCTGGATGTGAAAACCACTGATCCACACTATGAAAAATTGACGACCCTCATGGAACAAACCGAACGAATGGGTCAAATAACCAACAAGCTCATGAAGATTACCAAGTATGAAACCAAGAAATATCTTAAAAGCAAGATCGTAGATATCGACAAGGCATCCAAAGAAACACTTTAGATCGGCGCCCCGGGTGCACACAAAACCGTGCACCTGCACACAAAACTGTGCATAAACTTCCAAGCTCTCACGCTTACTGCTTATTGTCGCGACATTTCATTTCTTCGCCTGACAACTTGTTTTATAATGATATCTGTATGTTGTTATAAACACAGCCGCTTCTAAATTTTTTCTGGCTGATTTTAAGTATTGGCACAAATTTTGTATCATTTTATACAAACACACAAAAGCGTTTGCGCTTAGATTATGACCATGCACGTTATTTTTTAGTCTTGCGGCGCATCTTTCTTTTCTGGATAAATTTTCATGGAGGATAAGGCAATCGCATGAATGCCTACAACAGCAGTAAAATGATGACGCCGGATGATCAGACAGAATCAATGTCCGAAAATCAGGAAACCGTTTACGATGACCAGTCGGAATCCCGGGATACGATTATTGACGATCTTACGGACACCCCCGTTAAAAATCCCGTAAAGAGCATCCTGTTTGTCGACGATGAGGAACCGGTGCGCCGGTTGTTCAAGGAAGCCCTGGAAAAATTCGGATATCAGGTCCGTCTGGCGACAAACGGAAATGAAGCGATAGCGCTATTTCGTGCGGAACCTGCCGATTTAATGATTACGGATATATTCATGCCGGAAAAAGACGGACACACGTTGATCTTGGAAGTAAAGCAGGATTTTCCGAATGTTCATATATTTGCCATCACCGGAAAGAAATTTTTTGACCCCCAGATGGAATTGGATATTGCCAAAACACTTGGCGCCATCAAGGTGTTTACCAAACCGTGCAAATTAAGTCAGCTTTTAGCAGCCATTAAAGAGCTCTCGGTATAACACTAGAACCTATCTCAAAAAAGTCTTTTCGCCCCATATCGGCGTTGAATCCGCGCATCAAGTCCTCGAAATACACAAGTATTCCTGCGGGTTGATGCTTGGCTTCGCCTTGATCTGGAACGAAAATCTTTTTTTTGAAATAGGTTCTACTTGCACCTAAACAAAAGGGAGGGCCGTATGAACATTTCGGTTCTCCCTTTTGTTTACTTATTCCTGCCGATATTTCCGTCGCGACCTTGACATTCTAATGTTAAAGGGTAATAAAATCCCACCTGCACGTTTCGCTGAAAAAAACGATTGAAGCATCCTTGCGGATACTTCTGTTTCCGAGCGTTATTCTCATACACGGTTACAAACAATTTCAGAAAGGACAATTTTGACTGCCGTCAACAACAAAACGGAAATCAAGGCATACGGACTCCGGCTGCTGCTTTCACGCCATCCCGAAATCGCAAAACTGAAAAGAAAACACGCACCCTCCGTTCATGGCAATAAATCATGGAGCACAAGCTGGGTGCTCATCGACCACATTAGAAAAACCCGGTTGATACCCGGTGCTAAAATCCTAGAAATCGGCTGCGGATGGGGAATGACCGGTATCTTTTGTGCAAAAAAATTCGATGCTGCGGTAACGGCGGCGGATATCGATCCGGACATCCACCCCTTTTTGGATCTTCACGCCAGGATCAACAAAGTCAAAGTGGCGTTTCTGAATAAAGGGTTCGATCAGATCAGCAGCAGTCGCCTCCGGGATGTCGACTTGATCATCGGCTCGGATATCTGCTTCTGGGATGATTTGATCGATCCGCTGCGCCGGCTTATTCAGCGGGCCCGGCGGGCTTCGGTCGGCCGGATACTCATTGCAGACCCCGGGCGTCCGACATTCGACAGCCTGGTTGCATCCCTCTCACCGAAAAAAGGGGTGGAAGTCCTCGATCACGAAATAAAGAAGCCCCGGCGTATGAGCGGAAAAATTTTACATATTACCCATCACCCCTAAAAAACCTTGCCAAAGTTTTTACCCCCTTGACACCCTTCTCCGTTTGTTTTACCATAAAAACGTTTGTTCTCTATACAAAACACCTCTTAAGGACTTGAACGTAAAGGTATGGGAAAAGGATTTAAACCGGTCCCCGCCATAGAAAAATGCTTCAGCATGCTGGACCTTTTCGCAAAATCGAAAAATCCTTTGGGAATCACTGATATCTCCAAGGCCTTGGGCTACCATAAAAGCACGGTTTTCAACATCCTTCACACACTGGTGGGCATCGGCATCCTTGAAAATGAGAATGAAAACAAATTCCGATTCGGCACCAAACTCTACCTGCTGGGCAAAACCGCGGGAACAAGCTCCGAATTGATAACAACCGTTCACCCCTGTCTGAATGAGATCAATCAAAAGACCAAGCTGTCCGCATTCCTGGGGATTCGTTCCGGATTGAGGGCGATTATACTGGACAAGGTCGATTCAGCTTTCGACATAAAAATTTCTTCAGAAATTGGCATGCGAATCCCTCTCCTTGCCGGCGCAGGCGGTAAAATCTTACTGGCCCAATTATCTGATGATGAGGTTCAAGACATTCTTTCTAAGAATGAGCTCAAGAAATTTACGCGCTATTCGTGCACAAATAAAAAAAAGTACATGGAAATGATCCGGGAAACCCGCACGGAAGGCGTTGCCATCGACAAGGAAGAATACATTGAAGGCATATGCGCCCTGGCAGTGCCCGTTAGCCTGAAAATAGGAAACAACCCGGTTGCCATCTGGGCGGTAGGTCTTAAACGCCAGATGGAAGATAAAGACATCCCTGTCTATGCAGCGCTCTTAGAAGAGATCGCCAGGAAAATCGAGACGCGCTTCTCGCTTTAATGCGTCCGGCCCCATTTGATTTTAATTTTTAGGACAATGAGGTGAGCTTACGATAATGGAAAAACAGAACCCTCTTTATTGGAATCCCCTTCTGGAAACCCTTCCCCGGGAAAAGCTCGTCAAGATCGAATTGAACAATTTTCGCAAATACCTCCGGTACGCCAAAGCCCATTCCGCCTTTTACATGAAACGGTTTAAAAACGTTGAACCCGAAGATATCAAAACCCTGCAGGATCTAAAAGGGCTTCCGCTGACTGAAAAAGAAGACCTTCGTGTCGCCCAGGCGGGTGAGGACCCGACGATTTACGGTCATATCCTGGGGGTTGACCCAAGGGATGTGACCACTTTTCGTCAGACATCCGGTACCACCGGAAAACCGGTCTATGTTCCGGAAAGCGCCGAGAGCTGGCAGTGGCGGGTGGAGGTCTGGTGCCACATCCTCTGGATGGCCGGCTTCCGGGAGACGGACCGGGTGTTTGTTCCCTTTGGCTACAATGTCTATGTGGCTTTCTGGGAGGGTCACTATGCCGCTGAAAAACTGGGCTGCGAAGTCGTACCGGGCGGCGCCCTGGACACCAGTGCCCGGATCAGCAAAATGCTGGAGGTGAAGCCCACCGCGCTGCTGAACACCCCCACCTATGGCCTTCACATGGCGGAAGTGGCCAACGAGATGGGGTTAAACCCCAAGGAAATCGGCATTAAAAGAATGCTGTGTGCCGGAGAGCCGCTGCCCCGGGCAACCCGGAAAAGGCTCGAAGCTGTCTGGAACGCCGAAGTCTATGATCACATCGGGGGAACAGAGCCCTGCGCCTGGGCCGCCATGTGCGGCAGCCGTAGCGGCCTTCATATTATGGAGCCGTTTTTTCTGGTGGAAGTTCTTGATCAGGAAACCTTGAGCCGGGATGTGGACAAAGGGGAACTCGGCGTAGCGGTTGTGACCCCGCTGGGGAGACGTTCGTTTCCCCTGGTCCGGTTCAATACAAAGGATGTCGTGCGAAGGGGACCGGATGGATGTCCTTGCGGCCGAACGTCCATGACCGTCTCAGAAGTCGCCGGTCGGTCGGATCATTTGCGAAAGATCAGGGGGGTCCTTTTTACGCCGGTCTCCGTGGAAGATCTTTTAAGAAGTGAATTTCCCGAAATCAGTGAATATGAAATTGTCGTGGCGAAAAAAGGCGCCCTGGATGAGATCACGCTTAGGGTGGAACTGCCGGACAAGCCCGGCAACGACAGGCTGGCCGAATTCTCAGCCAACCTGTCCGAACGGTTAAAGATCAAGACCAACCTGCGGTTTGGGATCGTTTTTGTCTCCCGGGGGGAACTGCCCCGGTATACCCTGAAGTCAAAGCGATTTAAAGATCTGAGGGAGAACTAACGACATGGATAATGTGATTCGCGCCGGACAAACATGGGATTTAAAGGAAATGCATGCGAAAATTGCAGAGATCGAACTGCGCATCAATGAACTGCGCGACCTGGGGATAGGTTTGCCTGCGGTTGAAAAGAATACCCGCAGCATGCTCAATTACATCTATGTTTTAAAGTTCGGCATTTCGGATATCTTCGATATGGAAAATAATTAAGGAGGACACGGATGGGAGCAGTAAAAAAAATTCGAACGGTCTGTCGCAGCTGTCATGGCGGATGTGGTGTCATCGCTCACGTTCGGGACAATAAGGTCATCAAAGTGGAGGGAGACCCGGCCTCGCCCATAAGCCAAGGCACCATGTGCAGCAAGGGGCTGGCCATCACCCAGTTGGCCTATCACCCCGATCGGATACGCCATCCCATGAAAAAAACAGAGAAGGGCTGGGAGCGAATCTCCTGGGATGACGCCCTGGACACTGTTGTTGCAAAGTTTAAATCGGTCATGGACGCCAGCGGGCCGGAGTCCATCGTCATTGGACAGGGAACCGGCAGAGATTATGAAAGTCATCTCTATCGGTTCGCCAACCTGCTGGGAACCCCCAACGTGCTCACCGCCGGCCATATGTGCTACGTTTCCCGGGTCGGGGCCACCCTGATCACATGCGGCAACCTGCCCGTAGCCGACTGGCACGGCCATCCCCGATGCATTGTCATGTGGGGCTGCAACCCCCAGTGGACAAACCCGGACGAGCACAAGGGCGTTGATTTCTGGAGCGCTTATAAAAAGGGAGCCAAGCTGATTGTCATCGACCCCCGCAAGGGATTTCTTGCCAAAAAAGCGGACCTGTGGCTCCAGATCAGGCCCGGTACCGACGGGGCCTTGGCCATGGGGTTTATGAACGTGATCATTGAAGAGGACCTTTATGATAAAGATTTCGTGAATCATTATGTTCATGGATGGGACGCCTTTGTTGAGCGGGCAAAAGAATATCCTTTGGAAGCGGTTGAATCCATTACCTGGATCCCTAAGGACCTCATTCGAAGGGCAGCCCGGATGTACGCCAAAACCAAACCGGCGATTCTCCAGTGGGGCGTACCGACAGAACAGACCATTAACTGTACGGACTGCACCCGTGCGCTGGTGGGGCTGATGGCGGCGACCGGGAATTTGGACGCGCCCGGAGGAAACGTCTTTTTTGTGCCGCCGAAGGTGCGATCGGTATCGGCCTTTTCCCGCCATAAGGATTTAGCGCCGGAGCAGCGCAAAAAACAGCTGGGCGGGGACCAGTACAAGCTGGCTGCACGGGTGGCCCTGATCAGTCCGAAAGCGGCCTGGGACGCCATTCTGACCGGAAAACCCTACCCCTTAAAAGCCGGCCTGCTTTGCGGCACCAATCCGGTGGTGACCCGGGCAAATGCCCGTGAAGCCTACGCCGCCTTGAAAAAACTGGAATTTCTGGCGGTGATGGATTTTTTCATGACCCCCACAGCCGACCTGGCAGACATTTTTCTGCCGGCCGGGACCTGGCTCGAACAGAACCATATTGCCGACAACTGGAAGCGCCACGGTTACGCCCTGGCCCGGGAGAAGGCCGTCGATATCGGTGAGTGCTGGCAGGACCATAAAATTTTTATGGAACTGGGCAAACGCATGGGGCAGGAATGGTTTAGTACGGTGGAGACTGCCCTCGATTACCTCCTTGAACCTTCGGGACTGACCTGGGAGGAATTTAAAAAGGTCGGATATTTAAAAGGGGAAATGGCGTACCACAAATATCGGCAAAAAGGCTTTTCAACACCGACGGGTAAAGTGGAGCTGCTGTCAACCGCCCTTGAAAAATGGGGCCATGATCCCCTGCCGAAATATACCGAAGTGCCGGAAAGCCCGGTCTCCACCCCCGATTTGCTGGACGAATTTCCCTACATCCTCAATGCCGGTTTGCGGACCCCCACTTTTTTTCACTCCGCCAACCGGATGATTCCCTGGCTGCGGGAGATCCGGCCCGACCCCATCGTGGAAATCCATCCCGAAACCGCTAAAAAGCACGGGATCGCGGCCGGGCAGTGGGTAACCATTGCCTCACCGCGAGGCCGCGTCAAACAGCGGGCCAAGTTGAATTTCGGGATCGATCCAAGGGTCGTCGTGGCAGAGCACGGCTGGTGGTTTCCCGAAATGAAGGAAGAGGGACACGGCTGGGATATTTCCAACATCAATATTCTGACGGATAACGCACCGGAAACCCTGGATCCGGTGATGGCGGCAACAAATCTCAGGGTTTGCCTGTGCAACATTTCACCCTGCGAAGATCAAGAGGAGATGAACGGATGGAGAAATTAACACTGATGTTTTTTAAGAAGGAATGCATGGGGTGTCATGCCTGTGAAGTCGCCTGCAAGCAGGAGCACGAACTGGGCATCGGACCCAGGCTTGTGCGCGTGGTTGAAAACGCCCCCGATTTTTTTCCGATCCACTGCCACCATTGCGCCAATGCGCCCTGCAAGGTATCCTGCCCGGTGGAAGCCATTTCCAGAAATGAACGCGGGATTGTCCTGATCGACAAGGGGCTTTGCATCGGCTGCAAAGCATGCCTGGAGGCCTGCCCTTTCGGGGCCATGCAGTATGATAATGCGACTGAAACGGCGGTTAAATGCGATCTTTGTATCGAACGCCTCAATCACAATGAAGCGCCCGCCTGCAGCAACGCCTGCCCGACCCGGTGCATCTTTTGGGGCGTGGCTGCAAAACTCAATGAGAAGTTAGAAAAACCTGTTTTATCAGGTTGATAGCTTCTCACCAGGGTTTGGTTAAGGACGCGCGTTTCCCCTGGAGAGGGCGCCGCCCGTCACAATCAGGAAATACGGAATGTTATTTTAAAAATATTGTTGTAAATTTAGACCGTTTTCTTATAATGATAACCCTGTCGCAAGATGGAATATGCGTGGACAGATAGAAGGGCCCCTCTATAGGCTTTTTTTGTTAGTCATTTCTCCGATTGTATGCTATGGGGTCGATCAGGGGCCGGCTTGAAATCACTGTTTTTTTTACCGGCGTCCCGATCGTTTCCATTTAAAAAACCTATGCCAGAAAGGAGGTATGCACACACCCCCCCATAAACGTTAAACCGACTGTATTTTTCCCGCATAAAAACGACAAGAAGGAGGTTCCCATGAAAAAAATTTTCTTTGCGTCCGTCCTGATTGTATTCATTAGCATCGCATTCATTTTAATCGGCCCGAACGCACAGGCCCAGACCGTCAAACTCACCTACAGCAACTTCTTCCCACCCACGCACGTTCAGAGTGTTCTTGCCGAAGCATGGTCCAAAGAGGTTGAAAAACGCACCAACGGCAGGGTCAAGATCGAATATTACGCCGGCCAGACCCTCACCAAGGCGAACCAGTGTTACGACGGCGTGGTGGAGGGACTTTCCGATCTGGGGTTTTCAGTCTTGGCATACACCCGCGGCCGGTTTCCGGTAATGTCCGCCATCGATCTTCCGCTGGGTTATCCCAACGGCAAGGTGGCAACCCTGGTGATTAATGAAGTCTATAAAAAGTTCGCACCCAAAGAACTCAGCGACACCCAGGTCATGTATCTCCACGCCCACGGACCAGGCCTGGTCCACACCAAAAGCAAACCGGTTTCAAAAATCGAAGACATGAAGGGGCTTAAATTCAGGGCGCACGGAACCAGCGCCCTGGTGGTGGAAGCGCTGGGCGGCACCCCGGTGTCTCAACCCATGCCGGAGACCTATCAGATGCTTCAAAAAGGGGTCGTCGATGGGGCTGTTTATCCGTTTGAAGCCAATAAGGGCTGGAAACTGGGCGAAGTGACCGGTTTTGCCACGGCAGCCTTCAGCGCAGCCTACACTACCTCCTTTTTTGTGGTGATGAACAAGAATAAATGGAATTCCCTGCCGGCGGATGTTCAGAAGATCATCGCAGGGATCAACGAAGAGTGGATCGTCAAGCATGGCGATGCCTGGGACACCAGTGATATGGAGGGGCTCTATTATTTCCTCAATCAGGGCGGCCGGATTATCGGCATCGATAAAAAGGAAGCTGCCCGGTGGGAAAAAGCGGTTGCACCGATTAATAACGACTATATTAAAACCCTGAACGAGAAAGGGTTTAATGGCAAGGAAATCGTTGAGTTTACCGTCAACACCCTTAACAGCCTGAAATAACTTTCGGCCGCCGGGGCGGGAAAAACTCCCGCCCCGGACCCGGCGCTCAAGTAAATATCCGATCAATATGCTGATTCTCTGGAAAATAATTCATAAAATCGTTGACATCATGAAAACCATGGGCGCGGTTTTCATGATGGGGATGGTCGCCCTGACTTGCGTCGATGTTATCGGCCGGTTTTTCGGCCATCCCATTTTCGGGTCCATTGAATTGGTCATATTTATGGCCGCCCTGTCGGTGGCAACCGCGCTGCCTTACACCCATCAGGTCAAGGCTCACATCGGTGTGGAAATTCTGGTTCGCCTGTTTTCCAAAAGGGTGCAGACAATTATGGACCTTTTCACCGGTTTCCTGAGTCTGGGATTATTTGCCCTGGTCACCTGGCGCATGGCCGTTTATGCCCATACCATCCAGAAATCAGGGGAGGTCTCCATGACCCTCGAGTTTCCGGAATATGTTCTCATCTATACGGTGTCTTTCTGCTTCCTGATTTTCTTTCTTTTGATCATCCAGGATATAGTGGAGAATATTGCCAAGCTGAGAGGAAAAGAATGTCGCCAACCCTGATCGGAATCATCGGTATTGCGCTGATGCTTGTCCTGTTCATGACCCGTATGCCGGTGGCTTATGTCATGGCCCTTGTGGGATATGTCGGCTTTTCCGTTATGATTTCTCCAAAAGGCGGCCTGAATCTTCTGTCGAGAAACATATACGAAGCCTTCTCGTCCTATGGACTCACCACCATCCCTTTGTTTATCCTGATGGGCCAGTTTGCCTTTAACGCCGGCATCAGCCGGAAACTGTATGACAGCGCCTATAAATTTCTGGGGAGCACCCGCGGCGGTCTGGCCATGGCCACCGTGGCCGCCTGTACGGCCTTCGGCGCGGTATGCGGTTCAAGTCCGGCCACGGCCGCAACCATGGCAACGGTCGGCATGCCCGAGATGAAACGATACCATTACGCCGACGAACTGTCGGCCGGTTCAGTGGCAGCCGGCGGAGGGCTGGGAATGATCATGCCGCCCAGTGTCGTTCTCATCATTTACGGGGTCTTGACGGAACAGTCCATCGGCGCCCTGTTTGTAGCAGGAATTCTGCCGGCCATTGTCATGACGATCCTGTTTATCATCGCCATCTATATCCAGTGCCGCGTCGCTCCGGATCAGGGCCCCCATGGTGAACACTTTACCTGGCGGGAAAAATTCAAGTCCTTGGCCGGCGCCTTCGATACCGTTGCCGTTTTTTTCCTTGTCATGGGCGGTCTTTTTTTTGGTCTTTTCACCCCCACGGAAGCCGCAGCCGTCGGCGCCGCCGGCGTCCTGGCCGTATCCCTGATCCGGCGCAACCTTAACTGGCAGGGTTTCGTCAAGTCCCTGTATGAAACCCTGCGAACTTCCTGCATGGTGATGCTCCTCATCGCCGGCGCCGTGGTTTTCGGCAAATTTCTGGCGGTTACCCGCATCCCCTTCAACATCGCCTCGTGGATCGGCGGATTCGACTTGCCGCCCTATATGGTTCTGGGGGCCGTTGTGATGGTTTATCTGATCGGCGGGTGCATCATGGATGCCATGGCCCTGATCATGCTGACGATACCGATTTTTTACCCGGTCATCCTCCAGTTGGGATACGACCCGATCTGGTTCGGCGTGATTATCGTGCTGGTCACCCAGATGGGCGTTATCACACCGCCGGTGGGCATCAATGTATATGTTGTTTTCGGCGTAGCCAAGAGCCTCGGGTTAGACGTTTCCCTGGAATCCATATTCAAAGGGATCATCCCGTTTCTGATTGCCATCGTCATCGGGATTATCATCATGACGATCTTTCCGCAGATTATCCTGCTTCTGCCCCAACTGATGTACTGAACCTTACCTTTAATGGAAGGGAAATTTATCCCAGGAAATTTTGTCGTCCTTTTGCCATTCGGGACCGAAACGCTGTTCACAATAAGTTCCCAGCCGTTCAAACCATCGGCTCCAGGTGTTTTTTCCCTTTTCCAGGGAGTCCAGGATGTCGTTTAGATAGGTCTCGATTTCGGCCATCTTCTCTTTGGGCACGTAAAATGCGGCGCCTTCCTTATAGGATCGCACCACATTATCGGGGCTCAGGGCATGCGCTGTCAGCATAACGGAGATAACATTTTTCTTTGAGGCTATTTTCAGCAGATCGTAACCGGCCACCCCCATAATATCCAAAATCGCAAATTCAAATTTCTCATTCTCCAGCAGCCTGCTGGCTTCATCGAAGCTGGAAGCTCTAGTGATATCGCACATGGACAACAACTCTTCCAACGTATCCAGGACATCCGGTTCGTCATCCACGATCAGGATTTTCTTGCCTTTCAAGAGGGCTTCTTTGGACATGCTATTCTCCCTTCGTTGAAAAAAATGAAAATGATGTTAATTTCCATATCTTTTAAAAAATTGCCTTATCACCATAAATAGCGATAACAGGCCTCAGGTATCCGGAACCGATTACGATTGTCGGGCAATATTTCGGCGGATTTTTTTCTTTGCCCTGCGAAGCGTTTCGCTCAGGATGTCAGGATCCACCGGCTTCTGTAAAAAGGCAAATGCGCCCAGTTCCATACACCTTTTTCTTTCGGCCTCGGAACCATGCGCCGTCATGATGATGACTTCCACCTCCGGCCGGTTTGTTTTAACCTGCTTCAAGACTTCCATGCCATTTATCCCGGGCATATTCAGATCCAGCAGCATCACTTCCGGTTCTTCCTCGCTGATCAGGTCCAGTGCCGCACTGCCGTCATAGGTCACGGCCGCGTCTATATCCTGCATTGTCAGACGCTCCGACAGGGATTCGGCGAATTCACGTTCATCATCCACCAGCAGAACCCGGTCCGGCAACGAAAAATCGTGCCGGCGATAGATATTGCTCTTATGGTATTTTTTGCCGATCTTGAGCTGAACATCGACAGCCCCCGGCACCTGACCCACAAGCTTGCGAAGTTCGTTTTCAAGGCGTTTGAACCGCAGCACATTCCGGTTGATGGTAAGGGTGACCTGCCCGGCTTGAGTCGCGACATCCACGGAATGACCCGCCTTAAACAGGGCTTGTTCAACCCGGGCTTCAACCATAAAATCGGCAACCGCCTGTTGGGACCGTTCAGTCGGCTGGACGACCGCTTTAGCTGCATTCTCGGCAATTCGGCCCACTGCGTCCGATACGGCTATTTTGTCCATGGGCAGGACCATATCATAGAAAGATCCGTCCCATGGGTCCTTTTTTTCGAATAGCGCCAGTGTCCAGGCGACACGGTCTTCATCCTTTTTGTTGATCAGCCGAATGGCTTCTTTTTCCGTGATTTTGTCCGCCGCGACTGCCAGTGCAATTCGGTGTTTCATATCCGCAATCAGGCAGACCCGCAGGATATGCGAGATCGGTTTCGGAATCAACTGACCGCAAAAACCTGCAATCAGCAGTTTATCCCGGGAAAGCAGTTTTGCCAAGACGGATTTAAGGAAAATGACGGCCTGTTTTTTTTCCCGGCCGAACTTGTCGAAAATGGATGTCTTGGCTGAAAAACACCGTGCAATTTTACCCTCGGACAGACCGGAAAGCCTGCCGGCTTCAGCAACTATTTCAGAATCGGCAATCAATTCATAACCGGTTGCTTCCTGCAGCCGGCCGATGACATCTGTCTCTTTGCAGTAGCTTCCGCTGAATACCGTAATGACAGACATGTTAAACCTCGCTTTCGCTTCCCGGCAGACGGCACACCGTCGTAAGGGGGCACATTTTTTCTTCGTTTTCACTGTGGGTCTGGGCATGCACCGCGGATATCGCTTTTTCGATCGTTGGATAAAAGTGGTCCTCACCGATTTTGAACAGCAGATGGGTGCGTTTGAAAACCGCCATGACCGACCGGTTGGCGCCGGCAAAAGAAATATCCACGCCGGCGCTGCGGACCCTGTCCACGATTAAAGACAGCGCCTCCTCGCCGGTTGCATCCAGATCGTTGATGCTGTTGGCATAGATAATAATATGTTTCAGTTCTTTTTTGGTTTGACGATGCATATTGATCTGGTCTTCCAGATAGGTTGCATTAGCGAAAAACAAAGGCCCGTCGAACCGGACCACTTCCATGAGACGGCACTCCTGCAGGCAGAAAGTCACGGCATCATGGAGCGCTTCATCGTCATAAAGCGACAGAGAGGCCGTGGCCGGACGCATGCTTTTATAAAGAAATACCAGCAGGGACAGCCCCACCCCGATAAAAATACCACGATCCAGGTGCGGCGCTGAAACCAGTGTGCCGACAAATGTGATGATGGAGATGGCGCCGTCATACCACTGGGCCTGCCAGGCATGGATGAAGCCTGAAATGTTGATGAGATCTATGACCGCCACCATAATGATGGCCGCCAGGACAGACTGGGGCAAATAATAGAGCAGCGGCGTAAAAAACAGGAGCACGAGGGCCACTGCCAGCCCGGTAATCACACCGGAGAGCCCGGAAATCGCACCGGTCTGCAGATTGACGGCCGATCGGGAGAATGACCCGGAAGTGGGGTAACTGCTCGTAAAGGATCCGAAAATGTTGGCAAGGCCCTGCCCGATGAGCTCCTGGTTCGGGTCGATTCGCTGTCCGGTTTTGGCTGCCATGGCCTTTGCGATGGAAATGGCCTCCATGAACCCCAGCAAAGAGATGATCGCAGCAAAGGTCAACAGGTGTAACACAGTATGAAATTCCATTCGGGGGAACGAAACCGCCGGCAACCCTTTCGGAACGAACCCTACCACTTTGCCGCCGGACGTTAAGCGGATGGAATCGGTCAGGATCGTCTGTTTGTCTATTTGGATGCGCCAGGTTCGGCCATCGCTTTGGCTGTCTCGGGGGACTTCATTTTTCAACCATAACAGCAGGCTTCCCCCGGGACTGCGCACACCCGCAAGATAAAAACCCCGCAACTTTTCACGATAGCCGGCCGCCTGTTTTTTTTGGGTATCAACATGGTGCGTCAAGACCGCTATCTGATGTTTCAGCTCCAGCGCCTTGAGCGGATGGAGCGTTTTCGCGGCCCGGTTCAGCTCCCTGGTCAGCTCGCTGCGATTGCTGGAAAGCGACTGGACCGAGAGCATCTCCCGGTTGTATAGCTGTATCAGTTTGTTGACTTCCTGGGATTGGACCGCCGGCAAGTCCACCGACGTTTCACGGTAAAAATCCAATCCCCATGACAACAGGCTTGTCACAACCACCGCCACCAGTATGCCGGGAACTCTGGGCACCAGCCGCTTTAAGCCGTACATAATGACAAACGCCAGGAGCCCCATCATCAGGGTCGGTCCGTGCGTATCGGCGGCGACGGCTTTGAATAAGCCGACGATGGTATCAAGGTGATTCAGGGCTTTATCAATATCGACACCGAAGAGCTTTGGGAGTTGCGATGAAGCAATAATGATGGCGGCGGCATTGGTAAATCCGTTTATGACCGGGAGGGAGAGAAAATTAATGACGATACCGAGCCTCAGAATACCCAAAGAGAATTGGATAACGCCGATAATCAGGGTCAGCATGACGGCATAGGCGATATAGCCCTGGCTTCCGGCAGTCGCCAGCGGTTCAAGGGTCACGGCCGTCAGCAATGAAACCACCGCAACCGGCCCGGTCGCGAGCTGGCGGCTCGAACCGAACAGGGCCGCCACCAGCGGCGGCAGAAAGGATGCATACAGCCCGTAATAGGCCGGCAAACCCGCCAGCTGCGCATAGGCCATCGACTGCGGAATCAACACCAGGGCCACGGTAAGCCCGGCAACGGCATCGGACTTGAAACTGTCGAACCGGTAATTCTGGAACCACTCTAAAAATGGAAAAATACGTTGCGCCAAAATTTACCGCCCAAATGATGGTAGTGAATGAAGAGATCCGGAATGTTATTTTAACAGGCCGGCCGAAGGTCTCAATACAGACCTCCGGCAGCGCCTATAAAAATTGAATGACATGGAGAGAAAACGGCTGATCAGCCCCGGGAGGGTCCGAAAGAGGCTTCAAAAAGATCATAAACCGCTTTGCGGCCGTCATCGGTCAGGTTTCGGGTACCGGTCCCGGCAAATGTCTTATGGGTAATCAGCGGCTTTTGGGCTACCCAGTTGTTATCCTTCCAGGTAAACCAGCCTTTGCGGTCCTGGTCGTACACACTGACCGGGCGGTTAAAAAGTTTTGCCAGCTCAACCCCCCAACCGGTTCCCCCCTTGACAGTGCCGTCCGGCTGTATCCAACCCACGGCAATCACGCAGTAACCGCTGTTGACCATGTGAAAAATGGACTGAATCACCTTCCGGATTTTTTCAGCCTTTGAAAAGTTGCGGCCCACGCGAAGGGAGACAATCTCCATGCTGACATTGCCCTTTTCGAGTTCAGCCGGGCTCAATACCCGGACCCCTCGCGTGCGCTCGACTTCGTGTCCGTCAAACGAATAGTTAACTTCCTGAATTCCCCACTGCTCGGCAAGCTTCCCGAACTCGGCTTCGGCGCCTTTGTGCCCCCCGCTGTAAAGCGTAATAGTCGAACGATCCGTCATTGTGTCTGTCTCCTTTTCTTGACCCCCGTTTTAAAATGCGATCTTCTAAAATAAACGACCCCGTCCGGTGGCGGCGGGGTCTCACCGCTAATATAAGCTGTTTTTTTCAGATTGCAACCGGTCCATCATATTTTTTTATCCGGAGGTTACAGTTTTGACCCTTCCATCACCTTAACCGCAGCGCGCTCAAGAATATGGACGACAAAAATCAGCATCCCGAAACGTTTATCTTTGGTCTGGCCGTGAAAATACCGGTAGTAGATCTGCTGGGCGATGACCGCCAGGCGAAACATGCCAAAACAATAATAAAAGTCAAACTTTTCAAAGGACCGGCCGGATTTTTCCCGGTAGCGGCGGACCATTTCCGCCCGGGTCGGGAAACCCGGCAGATGCGTAAGGGTCATCCGGATTTCCTTGCGTTCATCCGGATCATCCTGCTCGACCCAGTATGCCAGGGTATTGCCGAGGTCCATGAGGGGATCCCCCACTGTCGCCATTTCCCAATCCAGCACGCCGATGATCTTTTCAGGATTAAAACGGTCCAGTACGATATTGTCAAGACGATAGTCATTATGAATGATGGACGGTCGCTTTGTATCGGCCGGCATGTTTTCCTTAATCCAGGCCATCACCGTTTCAAAGTCCGGGGCATCTTCCGTTCGGGCGGCCCGATAGCGGTCACTCCAGCCGGCAACCTGTCGAAAAATGTATCCGTCCGGTTTGCCGAAATTTTCCAGGCCCACCGCCTTGTAATCAATCCGGTGCAGCTCCACCATGACATCAAGGAATCGATCGCACAGTGCGTCGGCCTGGGGGGGCATTAACGTCAGGCCGTCGGGCAGGTTTTTACGCAGGATGATGCCGTTCAGTCGCTCCATCACATAGAACGGACAGCCGATCAGCGCCGGATCTTCTGAATATGCCAGGGGTTTCGGGCAGTAAGGAAAAACCGGGTAAAGCGCCGTCAGAACACGAAACTCCCTTGACATGTCATGGGCGCTTTTGGCTTTGGTGCCGAAGGGGGGGCGCCGCAAAACCATTTCACGATCGCCGATGCCGAGCAGATACGTCAGGTTCGAATACCCCCCGGGAAACTGGCGGATATCCAGCGCGCCGCTCAATCCCGGAATCGCGTCTTTTAAAAAACTTTCGACCTTTTTCCGATCCAGGGACTCTCCATTTCGAATGGATGTGGCCTTGTCCGTAAAATCCATCAGCCCTCCTTTTAGTTGGGAAAAAGGGGTCTGTTTCCAAAATCCTGCAAAATCCGCCGGGCCACCGAAATTTTATGAACCTCATCGACGCCGTCGTAAATTCTGGCGGCCCGCTCATGCCGGTAAAAAAATGCCAGAATGGTGTCGTCGGTCATGCCCAGACCGCCGTGCACCTGCAGGGCGCGGTCCACCACCTTCTGCAGGATGTTGGCTGCAAAAAATTTTATCAGGGATATTTCCTGGCGTGCTTCCCGGGCGCCATACTGCTGCATTTTCCAGGCCGCATGCAGAACCATGAGCCGCGCGGCCTGAATATCGGCAGCGCATTCGGCGATCCAGGCCTGGATGATCTGCTTGCTGGACAGGGGGCGGCCATCGGGTGCAATCACGCGCTCCATCGCCCGGACGCACATCAGCTTAAACGCCCGCTGACAGATTCCGACCCATCGCATGCAGTGATGAATCCGCCCCGGTCCCAGTCTTTCCTGGGCGATGACAAACCCCTGACCCTCGGGCCCCAGCAGGTTTTCCCGGGGAACCCGGCAGGACTGGTACAGTATTTCCGCGTGGCTGGCCCAGCCGGAGCCCTCATGCCCCATCACCGATATATTGCGCACCCGGTTGAAACCGGGGGTATCCGTGGGAACGATGATCATGCTGGCCTGGAGGTAGGGCGAAGCCTCGGGATTGGTGACCGCCATGACAATGGCAAAACGGGCGCCGTCGGCACTGGACGTATACCACTTCTGGCCGTTGATGACATAGTCGCTGCCGTCCTTCACCGCGGTGGTCTCCAGCATAATGGGATTGGAGCCGGGCATTTCAACCTCGGTCATGGAAAAACAGCTGCGGATATCTCCCGCCACCAGTGGTTTCAGAAATGTTTCTTTCTGCGCTTCTGTCCCATAGCGGTGCAGGATTTCGATGTTCCCCGCATCCGGTGCCTGGGCGCCGAACACGTAATGGCCCAGCGGGGTCCGTCCCAGGGCCTCCGAAACCAGGGCAAAATCCATCAGGTCCAGACCCATGCCGCCCAATTCGCGGGGATGCTGGGGCGCCCACAGCTCCATCTGTCTGACCATCCGTCGTTTTTCTTCCAGTTCGGACGCCATCGATGCAAAGGATCGCCGCAAAAACTCCGGCTCCATGGGGATCAACTCTTTTTCAACAAATTCTTCCATCATCGCGATGATGGTCCGGGTTTGTTCCGAAACGTTGAAGTCCATCGCAACCTCCTCTTAAAAGCGATCGTTCACCGGTAAGTCAGCAGATCGGCACTATCCTGAGCTTCAAGATGGGCCGTAGAATTAAATGAAAAGAGCCCCAATCCCCTGCTGCCATACTTAAATACGGACACGGATGTGTTGCGCACCTGCCAGGAAAGTTCAATTGTTTTGACGTCTGAAATATCGAGCGCCATCTGCACGGCCACGGCAACACAGCCTCCCGACGTAAATACAGCGGCTCTTTTTTGCGGTCCGCCCGCTTTCATCAGTTGCTGAATACCCCCGCGGATTCTGGCGCCGTAGTCCGGCCAGGTCTCTATGCCCCCGGTATCGTACCGGCCGCTGATCCACCTCGTAACCGCTCGCTCAAACAGTTTCTGGAAGGCCGGCCGGTCAGCGGCCCTGCGGGCTAAAATCTCCCCAAGGGCGGGTTCTTCATCAATCATTAAGGGAATCTGGGTTTTGAGGATGGCCGTAAAATCGTATTCGTCAAAAGCGGACTCCCGGCGCAGCTTCAACCCGGTATGATCTTCCGGCATCCGGGACAGCACCTCTCTGGCCGTATCGACCTGCCGCTTCATGGTGCCGGCATAGACGCTGTCAAACTTCAATCCCAAACGCCTGAAATACTCCCCCAGGATCTGCGACTGACGGACGCCCAGCGCTGAAAGCTGGTCGTAATTATCGTTTTCGAAAGACGCCTGGGCGTGCCTGATAAAATAAATTTCACTCATAAACCCGCTTTCAAAC
This sequence comes from Desulfobacterales bacterium, assembly GCA_029211065.1. Taxonomy (NCBI): domain Bacteria; kingdom Pseudomonadati; phylum Thermodesulfobacteriota; class Desulfobacteria; order Desulfobacterales; species Desulfobacterales bacterium. Next base: position 40,960 of record JARGFK010000013.1, on the reverse strand, counting down.
AGAGGGGAAAAGGGGTCCTGGGTTCGGGGGTACCAGTGGTGATATCTTGACCTTCCCAGCCGCTTGATCTTCGAACTTCCTGTTTCTGACTGGTCACTCGTCACTTGTTACTCGTTACATTTACATCTTATTTTAAGGTTTCACCGCCAATCGTGTCAAGCAAATAGCGTTATTGCCATAAATATGCGCCCCATCCGGAGGGCGGTCGTTTTTTCCTTGAAAAAAAGATGGTGATACCCTAACTATCTTTCACCTGCCTAAAGGGCTGTAGAATAAGGGGCCTATTTCGTGTCAGCCATGAAAATACTTGTATGCATAAAACCCGTACCTGAATCCGAAGCGCCTGTCCGGATTGCGCCGGACGGGAAATCCATTCAAACGGACCCGTTGTCCCCGCTGCGGATGAATCGTTATGATGAACAGGCGCTGGAGGAGGCGCTTCTGATCAGGGACACGTTTCCCGATACACGCATCGAGGCAATCAGTGTCGGACCAAAGCGTTCTGAAACGGTATTGAAAAGGGCCCTGGGCATGGGGGCAGACCACGGGATCCATATCTGTACCGACATTGAAAACGATCCGGTCCCCGCTGTCGTCGCCGCATGGGTCGCCGCAGCCGCTCGCAGCAGAAATTATGATCTGATCCTTAGCGGCATGATGTCGGAAGACGGACTGCACGGCCAGGTGGGGCCGCTGGTGGCTGAGCACCTGTCCCTGCCCTGTGTGACCGCTGTTGTCGGCATCCGGATCACACCCGGCAAGGCAACCGCGTCCGTCCAGCGCGTGCCGGCCGAAGGCCTTCGGGATTTGCTGGCATTAAGCCTTCCGGCCGTATTGACCATCCAGAGCGGCGCACAGAAGCCCCGCTACCCGTCCCTTTCAAATATCCTGCGCGCAAAAGGACAGGATCTTGAAATCATCGCCGCCGCATCCCTGAGCCGTCCGGAATCATTCCAACAGGCCGTCCGGTTTAAATATCCCCAAAAAACCCGCTTCGGCAGATTCCTTGAAGGCAGTCCGCAGCAGAAGGCGCAGGAATTATTGAGTAAACTCAAAGAAAAGTCTTTTCTGGCTTAAACGAGGGATGATGACGCGACCCATTGTCGTTATAGCAGAACACCTGGAGGGAAAAATCAGGCCGGCAACCTATGAGCTTATCGCCTTTGCCCTAGAACTCCGGCAGGCGATGCCGGCGCCGATCAAGGTCCTTATACTGGGAAACGACCCCGAAGATATGGCCCATCTCATTGCCGCAAAAACCGGTCTGGATGTTATGGCCGTCCAGGAATCGAACCGCCCCCGGTATAACGGCGACCTTTACAAAAACATCCTTGCACCGCTGCTGTCGGAGCTGAATCCCGACTACGTCTGCATCGCCCAGACCCCCATGGGGATGGATTTTGCCCCGGGTCTGGCCCACCGATTGGGCGCTGTCTGCATTACGGGCGTAGAATCGGTATATGAAGATAGGGGGCGCATCCTGTTTACCCGGGCATTCTACAACGGCAAGATCCTGGCGGATATCTGTGTACAAGCCAAAACCGCTGTTCTGACGGTTGCCCCGGGATTTTTCAAACCGTCGAGCGCAGATCCCGCCGCTCCCGGCCGGGTTGAAATCCGCAAGACACCCGGTGGAGAGGCACGCATCCGCACGGTTGAAACCCGGAAGGCACCCGCCCAGGAAAGCGAAATTGCCCAGGCCCCGGTGATCGTGTCCGCCGGCCGGGGTGTCGGCAAGAAGGAAAACCTGGCGCTGATTTTCACGCTTGCCGCCCTCTTTCCGCTCTCTGCCGTGGCCGGCTCCCGCTGGATCTGCGTTGCCGGCTGGCTCGAACACCGGCGCCAGGTGGGATTGACAGGGGCGGTGGTTTCCCCGAAACTCTATATCGCCTGCGGCATTTCCGGGTCCGTCCAGCATCTGGCCGGCATGCGCGACTCCGGCTTTATCGTAGCGGTCAACAGCGACCCCCATGCCGCCATTTTCAACATCGCCGATATCTGTATCGTGGAAGATCTGAATATATTTATTCCCGCCCTGATTGAAGCACACCGGCAAAAAACTTGATCCGGCCCAATATTTTAAATCATTATATATTCCCGACAGATAAACACTGTTCCGCCGGGCTGACACCGGATCAAGATTTTGTCTTCAGGCTGGCGGCGCGCATGTTATGACGTTTTTGGGCGCCAAGTTCGGCCTTGCGCATGCGGATGGAACGGGGGGTCACCTCGACCCGTTCGTCATCCCGGACAAAGCTGATGGCCTGCTCCAGGGTTAAGGGTTTTATCGGTGACAGAATGACGTTTTCATCTTTATTGGCGGCCCGCATGTTGCTCAGCTTCTTTTCCTTGCAGGCGTTCACGTTGAGATCGCTGCCACGGTTATGCTCCCCGATGATCATTCCTTCGTAGACCGGGTCGCCCGGATTGACGAAAAGCCGGCCCCGCGGCTCAAGGTTATAGAGGGCATAGGGAACGGCTGTTCCCGTCCGGTCGGCCACAAGGGAACCGGTGAAGCGACTGAGACTTTCTCCCCGGAATTCGTCATACCCGTCAAAAAACGGATGCATGATGCCGGTGCCGTGGGTATCGGTAAGAAATTCGTCCTGGTAGCCGATCAACCCCTGGGAGGGCACGGAATATTCAACCCGAACCCGGCCGCTGCCGTTGTTGGACAGGCTGATCATCTTGCCTTTGCGGCAGGAAAGCTTTTCAGTCACGACGCCCATAAAGCGTTCATCACAGTCCACCAAGAGCCGTTCCATGGGTTCGAGTTTACGTCCGTTTTCATATCGGTAAATGACTTTGGGCCGGCCCACGCAGAATTCATAGCCTTCCCGCCGCATGGTTTCGATGAGAATGGCCAGTTGAAATTCCCCGCGGCCTTTAATCAAAACGCTTTCCTGTTCACCGGTTTCCTCCAGCTGAATGGCCACGTTCATCCGGAGCTCTTTCTGCAGCCGCTCCCGAACCCGGCTGAACTGGACATGCTTGCCCTCTTTTCCGCTAAAGGGTGAGTTGTTCACCGAAACCTTGATGGAAACCGTCGGCTGATCGATTCGAATCCGGGGAAGCGCCCGGGGGGTTTCCAGGTTGCAGATGGTATCCCCGATCTGGACCGCTTCGATGCCGGCCAACACGGCAATATCCCCGGGTTGGACTTCCTCTACCTCCAGAAGATGAATTCCCTGAAATATCTCTAGCTTGGCAACTTTAAGCGGCGTCTGCCGCCCGGATTCCCCCAGACACACCAGATTGTCCCGGGCATGGGCTGTTCCGTTGAAAATCTTTCCGACAGCCAGACGGCCGACGTAATCCGAGTACGCCAGATCCGATACCAGCATCTGAAATGGCGCGTCCTGATCATAGGCAGGCCCGGGAATCTCTTTAAGGATGGTATCAAATAGAATATGGAGATCCCTGCCGGTCTCTTTCAAGGTTTTCTGGGCGATCCCGTCGCGGCCGATTGCATACAGCAGCGGGAATTCAAGCTGATCTTCATTTGCGCCCAGATCGATGAGCAAGTCGTATATTTCATCCAAAACCGCCGCCGGCCTGGCATCCGAACGATCGATCTTGTTGATGACCACGATGATCTTAAGCCCGGCCGCCAGGGCTTTTTTAAGAACGAAACGGGTTTGGGGTAGAGGACCTTCAGACGCATCCACCAGCAAAATCGCCCCGTCCGCCATGGAAAGCGCCCGTTCCACTTCTCCGCCGAAATCGGCATGACCCGGGGTGTCGATAATGTTGATGCGGACGCCCTGCCACATGACCGAGCAGTTCTTGGCCGCGATGGTAATCCCCCGTTCCCGTTCAAGTTCCATGGTGTCCATGAGCCGTTCGTTAACATTCTGATTGTCACGAAACAGGCCGCTCTGGCGAAACATCGTATCCACCAGGGTGGTCTTGCCGTGGTCGACATGCGCTATGATTGCGATGTTTCTTAGTTTGTCGTTTCTTAATTCAACTGCCATCCGTTTGTTTCTCCCACTGGTTATGATCTCTGCCGTCAATAAGGAAGTGGGAATATAATCATATAAATATAAATAACAAGGATTTTCTCAAACAATGATGACAACCCTCCCGGATAGCTGCCATCATTGTGATAATAAATTTTTCAAGTTGTAAAACAAATTGACAATTTAGCCGGACGAAGTTCCTGTTTTTGAGTTCTACCGGACCATCAACCCACCCACTGCTTTTTTTACGGTAATGCAGTAAGCGTTAAAAACATCATGGTTACGACATGTTAGCCGAGCCGCCGGGCACCCCTCCGCCCATGCCATGAAGCCGAAGACAGCATGGCACAACAGTTGCTCTATCACATAACCGATCATTTCGGGCGCATCTTAAGCGCTTATCAGAATCCCAAACAGTATTATTTAAAGGAGCCCGTCTACATGTCCCCGAATAAAAAGACATTTTTTCAACTTGGTATCGCCGTTACACTCAGTTTAATTGTGATGGCCATTCCCAGACCCGAAGGAAGCCGTTTTGAGATTGTCGGTGATCAGGACAAAAGATTACTGGAGGCAACTCACGGTATCTTCAGGCTTTCGGATCAGGGGGAAAAAACGCAACTGGTCGACGGCAAGAAAAAGGTGATCTACGAGCTGCAGGCATTGGCGCCGGGAAGTCCCGAGGCAACCGCCGCATGGTTGACGGCAAAAGCCGGCCAGGTGGGGCTGACAACCGTCAAGGTGGACTATGTGGATGGGTTGTCGATCAAAGCGCACCGATTTCTCGCCTTGATCGTTTTTCTGTTTGTTTTCGAACCGGTGCCGCTGCAGATCACCGCAATGTGCATCGGCGTGCTGCTGGTCATCACCGGCGTATCAAGCCTTAAGGATTCCTGGGCGGCCTATATGCACCCGGTGGTGATTTTCATCATGAGCTGCCTGATATACGCCATCGCCCTTGACAAGGTCGGCATCACCAAACGGATGGGGTATTTTATCGCCCGTAAAGCCGGTGACAGCGTCACCCGCTTTACCTTCATCCTGGCCTGCGGTCTGGGCCTCGCCTCCACCGTGATGCACGATGCGGCCGCCACGGCCATTGCCATTTCCGCCATGCTGCCGATGATGCGCGCCGCCGGGGTTGAACCGCACACCAACACCGCGCGCTTCATGATGCTGTCACTCCCCTTTGCCTGTTCCAGCGGCGGCATGGGCACCCTGATCGGCGGAGGGCGCTGCATGGTTTCAGCCGCTTTTTTGAAAGAATTTAGCGGAATCGAAATTACATTCCTGGACTGGTTCATCTTTGCCTTTCCCGCGGCACTGGCCACGATTCCCACTGCCGTTGCCGTGATTTATTTCCTCTACCGCCCGGATCCCAAGATCAAGCTGCCAAAGTTTGACGTGGAGTCCGGTACTTTCACTCCTGCGGAAAAACGCACCCTTTGGATTCTGGTTATCATCATGCTGGTGTGGTTGACTAAAAACTGGCACGGACTTGATTATTCCCTCACCGGCCCGCTGGGTGTGGCCGCCCTGGTCGTCAGCGGCGTCCTGACATGGGACGATATCCAGGAGCACCTGGAGTGGGGCACTTCCGTGTTTATCTTCGGCGGAGGCCTGGCCCTGGGACTTGCCATGGAAGGCTCCGGCACGGCCACGTATTTTGCCAACCTGTTCTTTCCCTTGGCAAAAGGGGGCGGCTGGCTCCTTCTGTTCGGCGCCATCGCCGTTTTCGGCGCGCTGGTTACCAACGTCATGGCCAATGTGGCGGCAGCAGCCCTGATCATGCCCATCGCTCTGCCCCTGGCTGTGATGGAAGGGGTTGATCCGCGCATCATCGCCCTGTGCCTGGGGATGGCGACCTCCTTTGCCATGATCCTGGTGATCGGCTGCCCGCCCAATGCCATCGCCTATTCATATAAGCAGTTCAAAGCTTTCGACTTGACCAAGGCCGGCCTGGTGGCCACGCCGATCCTGCTGGGTGTGCTGATTCTGGTTGCGACCTCATGGTGGAAGCTGATTGGTTTGGTTTAAAAAGTGGGTCCCCGCCAAAAGGACTGGCTTGATCTTAAGATTTGAACTGCAAAAGCGAGTGCATTACTCGCAGCTTGCCGGAACGAAGCGGAGATCCCGCTTTGCGGGACTGCAGAATTATTCAAAAGCTTTTCTCAATATTTAATCGGACGGCCGCTTTCTCAGGAAGGTGCCGGCGATATTGGATGAGTAGACAATGATCTGTTTAAGCAGATCCATCAGCTCCATGTGAATCTCGTGGGTTTCGAGGGACTTTTTGTTCTGCCGCCGGATCCGTTCCAGATGCCGGACACGATACTGATCCTCCAGATCCAGGTAGGTTCTCTCGCTGGCCATGATGTCGCGCGCCATGTCCAGATTGGTTTCGGCAAAGGCTTCCTCCAGAAGGTCAATCTGGCGGCATACTTTCTGATGGTAAATTAAGAGCTCCTCTTTGCCTTCGTCCGAAAAATCGACTTCGAGCAGTTTTTTCTTGGCGATCAGGGGCACCATGTTCCGATGGATCAGGTCGCCGATCCGTTCCATATCGTTCGTTATCGAAATCATGCCGTAGACCTCTTTGGCCTGATCATCGGAAACGCTGTGCCGGGCAATCTGAAACAGGTATTCGCGCAACTTTTCATCCAGATAATCTATTTCCTCCTCGCGCCGGTCGATCCCCTCCATCAGGGTCAGGCGCGGGTTAAAATGATCCCGCGTGGGTATTTCCTTAATGAGAAGTTCGGTTTCTTCCCGGGAGTGCCCCTCGTTTCGGATTAATTTCTCATCGGACATGAAAGGTATAATAATGGCCCGCAGCATCCGGCCGAGAATCACGGCGATGCGGGAGATTTCGTGGCGGGCCAGATCGATGACAAGGGCCGGCGAAGAGATACTGCTTTGATCCAGATGCCATACGGGTTCGTCGACGTCGGCCTTTTTTTTGATAGGCAGCATCTTTTCAATCAGGCGTGCGAAAAACGGCGTAACGGTATAAAAGCAACCGCCAGGCTGATGTTGAAAATAGCATGGGCATTGGCAATCTGGCGGGCGATGTCGGAATCGAAAGTGATCGCCAGCTCCTTGATGATGCCGGCGTAAGCAGGCAACCAGAAAATAAAAAGCGCTACTCCGCCGATTTTAAAGAGCACATGCGCCAGGGCAACCCGCTTGGCCTCGCGGGTCGTGCCGATGGCTGCCAGACCGGCCGTAATGCACGTCCCGATATTGGCGCCGAAAATAACGGGGATGCCGGCCTCCAGCGTCAGCAACCCCTGCTGCGACAAGACGATCACCACCCCGATGGTGGCGGCGCTGCTTTGAATAACCGCCGTAAACAGTGTCCCGATCAGCAGGCCGATCAGCGGGTTTTCAAGCCCGGCCATCATCCCCACAAAGCCCTGGTGTGATCGCAAGGGGCTCATGCTATCGCTCATCAGTTTCATGCCGTAGAAGAGAATCCCGAAACCGAGGATCATTTCACCGATATTTTTACCGTCGTCGTTTTTAGAAAAAATATACAGGCCGAAACCCGCAGCGATCATCAACAGGGCGTAATCGGTCAGCTTGAAGGCGATCAACTGGGCGGTGACCGTTGTGCCGATGTCAGCCCCCAGAATCACGCCGAGGGACTGGGTAAAACTCATCAGGCCGGCCTGGACAAAACTGACCAGCATAACAGTCGTGGCGCTGCTGGATTGAATCAGCATGGTGATCCCCGCTCCGATCCCAAGGGCAATGATGCGGTTTTTGGTAATTGCCGCCAGGACCGCCCGCATCTGGTTGCCGGCCGCTTTCTGCATGCCGACGCTCATCTTTTCAATTCCATACAGAAAAAACGCCAGTCCTCCCAAAAGCCCGAAAATCAGCAGCTTCCAGGAAACCGCAGCAGCCCCTCCCTGGTCGGCGTAAAGCGTTTTTGCCGCAGCAAAAGTAAGCAGACCGAAAACGAAAACCCACTTCGATCGACCGATGACCCATTTTGTGTTCATAGCGTTCCCCTATCTGCTGAAAGCGTCAATGAGAAAACATAATGACAATTTGCTTCCGGATGCTTGTTGTGGGAGAATCGGGTCAAGGATTCGAGCTGGAATCCTTTTTTCAGCCGGTCGGTAAAATCTTCTCCGCAATTTTCGTGTTACCCGCCAAGGCATAAATCGTAAAAGATATGAGCAGAATAGCGCCCAGCATTTCCGGGTTTCTGGTTTTGATCAGATAGGCTAGGACAAACACCACCAGAAAGCCGAAGATAACCATCACCGACCGGGGAATCCGTCGCAGAATCACCCGGCCGAAATGGACAAACCGGATGTGGCTGATCAGCAGGAACGAGGTTAGCAGCACAACACCCAATGACATCCAGGCGTTTTGCCAGAAAAGACAGGCCCCCAGCACGACGATGGCGCCGGCCGGACTGGGCAGGCCGTTAAACGTCCCCGGGGGCAGGGTTTTGTCATGTTTGTCACGAATCAGAAAGCGCCACAGGCGGAATCCCACCGCAAGAATATAGAAAATCCCCAAAACAAATGCGGGCAGCTTCATTTCGGTGCTCATCAGTACCAGCAGGCCCGGACAAACGCCGAAGCTGACCATGTCCGCAATATCATCCAGCCACGGACCGAATTTTGTCCCCCCGTGCTTTTCCGCGATCCGGCCGTCGAACAGATCAAAAATCTGCCCGGCCAGAATGGCGATGGCAACCAGGACGTACCATCCTTTAAAAACCAGCACGATTCCGGTTATGCCGCAGACCAGATTCAATCCGGACAAAATATCGGCATAAAAGTGGTTGGATATGATTTTGAACACGCTGGAGGCAACCGATAAAACGATGCAGGCCATCAGAATCTCGGCTGTAAAATCCGGAATACGATAGGCGCTGTCCAGAAGGGCGCCGTAGATGATCAGGGAAAAACACAGCACTGCTTTAATTTTTCCGAAATTATTGGCGCTCACCGAGAACTTTGTAAATCGTTTGATAATATCGCGGACCAGGAATTGTCCGCAGACCTCAATAATAATTAAAACCCAGAGGATGGTCATATCCAGAAAGCCCTGATGGGCGAAAAAGACCATCGGCGGCAGATAGGTTATCTTATCGCACAGCGGATCAAGTTCCTCGCCAAAAGGCGTCAGCAGATTACACTCCCGAGCGACAAGGCCGTCAATCCCGTCTGCAACAGCCGAAAAGGTAAACAGCAAAATCCCCCAGAAGTGCTGCTCAGCCACAAAATAAAGCAGCATCCCGGCCAGACCGATCAAAACTCTCCAGAGACAGATGGCGTTCGGATGCAGGAACCAGTGGGTGCTGATATATTGTTTCTTTTTCTCATTCTTTAATGAGACCCAGAACCAAAAATAAATTCCAAGCGATACCAGAACTGAAATGGCGATTGAAACTGCACTATCCATGGACTTCATCTAAGTAGTTTTCCAAAAGGAATAAAGTATGTTGACGGCCGCTGCGGTTTCTTTTTTACAGGGACATGTCGTGCAAATGTTTTTCATCCCTTGAACTGTCAAGATCCAGGGATGTCCCGGCCCCGCTGAGGCCCACCATTTTGATACGCAACCCCTCATACTCACAAAACATCGTCTCGACATCCGACATGTTAAGGCCCTGCCGATATCGCCGGATCAGTTTCTTGCCGAATATCTCTTTTAATTTTTGGCGTGAACTCCGCCGGTAAAACTTTCTCAGGTTATAGGCCCCGTCGATCCGCTTAACCGGAAAATCGGTTAAATTCGCCAAAGCCATGCTCGTTATTCTGAAACCGACCCGGCCGTCTTCGCGAAGATCTTCCGGTTCGATATAGTCGGCCGGTATGATGTTATCAGGTATCATTTTAAAAAACGGGCGGGGGAAGAAGCGGTGATATTTTTTTAGAACGGATTCCTTTACGAGGGGGTAAATCAAATCATAATCCTGATAGAGACCCCGGCAAATCTCAATAAACTCGGCCACATCCTGTTCCCGGGTGGTGGGTGAATCAGCCGTCACAAATAAGGCAAATTTCTGGCCGGCCAGTTTATATCCCAGATTTACATTCTGGCCGAAACTGTCCCGTTGCTCGATCAGTCGGATGTTGCCGTTGGCCGACAGCAGCTCGGGATCTATTTTTTCCCGCATCTCTTTTTCCGGACCGATAACCAAAATCTGATCGATGCTTTCAACGTGGATAAGGGTATGCAGGATATACTCCACCATGGGCCGGGGCCCTTCAAGCTGGCTCCCTTTTATATTGATTCTTTTGAGCGATTTATAACCTATCCTGAAATACCATTCATAATAGGTTATCAGATCTTCCATCTGGTAGAAGAACTCTCTGAAAGAGAACCGTTTATTTCCACCGGCCAGAACAACTGCAACAATTTTTTCAAGCGGCATTATTTCCAACAGGCTCCTTGTCTGAAATGGCGGTATCTCTTTAAGAAAATTTCAAATCGCTGTTCTAAAACGGAATTATAACGAAAGTAACATGATATTTCATTTTTTGGGGCTTTAAGCAAGTATTTCTTATAATGAAAAATATTTTGAAGATCAAATGGTGAGGACTTTGAACCGCAACAGCGAATGCATTCCCCGTCCCGCCGTGACGGGGCGGCAGGGTTCTTCAAAAACAAAAGATGATCCCATCCGGCAGGATTGTTTGACATATGGGTTTAATTCCCTTATACCTGCCCGAAACTGAACACAGGAGGATTTATATCAACTAAAAGCGATTATAAAGAGGAAATTGAGCGGCCGGTTGCCGTATTTGAAACATCCCTCGGCACCTTTGAGGCCGAGCTGTATGCCAAAGAATGCCCGGAAACCGTATGGAATTTCATCAACCTTGCCGAAGGACGGCAGGAAACTCAAAAAAGCGGGAATTTTTATGACGGCGTGACGTTTCACCGGATTATCCCCGGGTTTGTCATCCAGGGCGGCTGCCCGCTGGGAACCGGCACCGGCGACCCGGGCTATCGGTTCACGGATGAATTTCACCCCTCCCTGCGCCACAGCGGCGCAGGCTTCCTGTCCATGGCAAACGCCGGCCCGGGAACCAACGGCAGCCAGTTTTTCGTCACCCTGGCCGCAACCCCGCACCTGGACAACCGGCATTCCGTTTTCGGAAAAGTGATTAAAGGGATGGATGTCGTCAACAAAATCGCAGCCGTGGAAACAGATCCCCGCGACAAACCCCTGAAAGCGGTGGTGATGAATACGGTGACGATCCGGCGCTGAATTGAAGAGGGGGCCTTTAACCGTCCCCTTTAACAATGGAAAACTCAGGCTCGCGGAACAATTAACGCAATCCGGTCATCGAAAAAATGTTCGAACAATTTAAATCTGATGTCAGAAAGTTGCCGTTGATTATCGGCAAGGTCGCGGGCGGCATTCTGGCGGCAATCGGTATTCCGGGTGCGATTTTCATCATTTCCCGAACACCCGGCCGGACTCAAGGGGCTTTGACCTTCTCTATCGCGGGGGTCATTGGCATTGCAATTTTTATCGCATGTGCCGCAGGGCTCAAACGCACGCACGAAAACAACACTCAACCGACAACCGCAACTAAAAAAACAAAAGAAAGCCTCATTGTCTGGGCCATTCTGGCGGCGTTGGCGGGAGTATTTATCTTCATCACATACCTGCTGGTTTGACCGGAAGTAGATCGGCACGATCCTGCGGACAGCCGTCATTTTTTCACAGAAGCGGCAAAAGTCTCCCTGAAACAAGCCCCGGCAACGTTCAACGGCGCACTATCGGTCGCAATCAAAAACGGGACTTTCTTCTGTCCCGTTTTTGATTGATGCATTTGGAATTTGATAGGTTCCATCTAATCTTTTCCACATATCTTCATGCCGCTTGTCAAGTTTATTCACAGCTTTTTTAAGATCATGTTCGGTTATTTCGCCGGATTTGAACTTTGATTTCAATATTGAAAGCTCATTTTCATACCATTTATCAGGATCAAAATTATATGTCATATGTTTAAGTATTTCCCGTCGGGTCTGGCGAAGTGTCAGGTTGACCACTTCTCATTTCTTAGGAAAATATTTAACATTGGCCAGATCTTTAAAATCTGAATCCTGAGTCCAGAGAATCGCATTAAATTCCCGCGCGGTTGCAAGGATGATACTGTCCGCCATTGGAAGATTATGCTCCAAACTCAGCTTTGAAGCGACGATTGCCAAAGCTGTTGTCAGATCCACCACCATTCCTTTTTGCATGGCAACAGCCGCCTGCAACGCTTCATTCTCGCTGGTCTCCCGGAGAATGACCTTGAAGACCTCATATATCGTTAACGTTGGAACAACTAGCAGGTCCGAATCACTGAGCGGGGCCAGGAAATGCTTGGCATTAGGCTCATCTGCGAAGTATGCAAGCCAACCGGAAGAATCTACAATATTCATACGCGATCTGCCTCTCGTCTGAATTCCGTATTGATGCCCTTGAGAATTCCACGGAGTTCTTTGATATCGCGTTCCGGTATAAGCTCGATACGCCCGGCATATTCAATAACCTGCATTTTTTGACCTGGACGAAGATTTAAGGCCTCCCTGATTATTTTCGGTATAACAACTTGATATTTTGGTGATACAGTTACCGACTGCATGTCAATACCTCCATCGATCTGTTTTGCGTATTACGATATCATGATCGATATGGTTTTGTCAATTGTATTACGGCCAACGCCGCTAATCTCCCGCTTGGTGGGATGTCTTTTCAAAAGGACAAATTTCTGTACGCGTGATGTTCGTTATTGCTTCCATCCTGCTGATCAAGTTCGTGAAATAAGGGGACATTCTAATGGTACTAACTTTGGCGTCGCAGAATTTGGGAAATTGCCGAAGTGGATACACCTAATTTGTGTGCGCTTTCTGCTGATGAACCCCCAAAAGCAATCTATTCGCAAGGCGTTCACTTCGCAGGCATGATCGTGCCCGGGCCGCAATTGGCAATGCAGCGGCGCGGGCCAAGCACTCTCACCGTCTCAGCCAGTTTGCGCGCGATACCGAGAGCAGTCGTCTTGTCGACACCGGTGTCGGACGGGCCCGACGAGCTCATCCCAATGTTCACATAGCAGGACAATTTTGGGCGACAGAGTCCTTCCACTCCTTGAGCTTGGCGGCGTACTTCAGGGCGATCTCGTCATTGTCCGCAGGCGGCGGGTTGTCGCGCCAAATGTCGATCGCGCGTTGATAATAGGGGCAGGATTCCGGTTTCTTGTGCGGGCCGAACTTTGAGGCCGTCAAGCCGAGGCAGGCTTCGACATAAGCAAAGAGATATTTGGGTGCCGTGTCGGGGAGCAGCGCACGGGCGGCCTCGCACTCCGTGCGCGCCTCTTCCATCGTGGCGTAGATCATCTTGACGGTTGCCTTGCCTGTTGCCGACATCATTTGCTTCTCTAACGGGTCTTCGGCGTGTGCCGCTGAGTGAATCCAAAAGAGACACAGAACCACTGCTAATGCTGTTGCGATCTTACCTGTTTTTATTCGTTTCCCTTTCATTTTAACAAATAAACGGGATTGTCCTTCCCGAAGTTTATGACCAGCGGGGTCTGCTGATGCCCGACTTTTTTGGATATCTCTGTCGTTGTCTGTTTCGAGTATCCCCCGAGTTCCTCAAGGCTGATCCTGCCGTCCGTGTTTCTGTCGGCCTCGGTTTTGTTGCTGAGCCCGTCCATGAGCGTGTAGGTGAATAGCCCGTTTCCCTGGTAGCCGTCCATGGCCGCCTCTTTCGAGCTTGCCGACGCATAGATGTGAAGCCCCATCTTCTTTGCCAGGACCGACATCCGGGCGTCGTAAAGCCCGCTGACGATGGTGTCCACACCGCCGGCGTGGCAGGTGTCGAAGATGAAAAGCTGGGACAGGGACTTAATCTTCTTTGACATCTCGACGATCTCGTTTGAGCTGATCATCGTGCCTTCGCTTACATTCCCGTCAAACTCGCTGGTCAGCATGTAGTACTGGTTCTGCAAGAGGATGCCGTGCCCGGCGCCGAAGAGGATAAAACTGTCGCCGGGTTTCACCTTCCGGGAAATCGCGTCAATATTATTCAGAATGTTCGCCTTGGTGGCGTCCTTGTCTGTGTATATTTCATGATGGATATTCCGGGGGTTGAATATCGTCGCGGACTGCTGCAGCAGTTTCCGGACCATGTCCGCTGCATCCTTGACGGCATATTTCAGATTGACGTTGCCGGCCCTGTACTGATCAATACCGATGGAAAGGATGTAGAGATGGGGTTCTTCTTCTTTGATATTTGCATTAAAGTTAGCTGTCTTCATGTAACTCTGGACGGTGTTGGAGGTATTAAAGGCCGTAACGCTCACCTCGTTTTCTCCGGAAACGCTTTCCACCTCCTTGCAATCTTCAAAAACCTCTCCCTTGGCGTTGCTGACGATGGGGGTGCTGTCGCCCGTTCCTTTGACGATGACGCCGCGCATATCCTCATAGATGCTTCGGCTGTTTAGGGCCGCCAGTTCTGTTTTTTCAGCGGACGCTTTGGCGATGTCCCTGTAAAAGCCGTCCGACTCGATGAGCTTGCCGTTGTGAAACAGCCTTACCTCCCCGATGCCGCCCCCTGCGCTTTTGACCTGGTAGCAGACCTTGACCGCCGGTTGATCCGTCGCCGTCGGCACCGAGGTGAACGCCACGGTCGGCGGGGGATTTCTGAGCGCGTCGTCGATGGTCAGGGTGATCAGGCCCTTGATGTCATCGCCCTTGAGTTTTGCCGCAACGATGTCGGGACGGTAAAACACATCATAGAACTGATCGATGCCGTAAACCGTGCTTCCCCGGCGGACATTGAGGTTTTCATGTCCGTAACGGGATGAGTTGTAATAGCCTTCCGGGGTGATCACGATCCACTCACCATCGATGAAACCGATGAACTGACTGGTTTCCAGACCGCTTTTTACATCCCAGAACCGCATGGTTCCATCGCCGCTGCCGGTGATAATGCGTTTACCGTCGGGAGAGAATACGGCACTATAGACGTTCAGCTTGTGTCCCTTCAAACTCATGACCCGCTCGCCGGTGGCAACCGCCAGAAGCTTGGGGGTGCCGTCAAAGCCGGAAGTCAGGGCATATTGGCCGTCGGGGGAAAAGGACACAGAAGAGACAGCGAAATCCTGCCACGCCTGCAGCTGCCGGCCGCCTTGGACCTCAAAGAGCTTGGCGGTGTTGTCGCTGCTGCCGGCAAAGACCAGCTTGTCGTCGGGAGAAAATGCCACCGCGTTCACGTGGTAGCGAAAATTTGTAAAGGACCGCAATTCACGGCCCGATTCGACATCCCAGAGCCGGACCGTTTTGTCGCGGCCGGCTGAAGCGATCGATCTGCCGTCCGACGAGAAGGCGACGGAAAGGATTTTATCGGTATGGCCGTTAAAGCTTTTGATACCGCGGCCGCTCGCCGCATCCCATAGCCTGATACGGTTGGCGGCATCTCCGGACACAATCCATTTCCCATCCCGCGAAAAGGCCGGCTCCCTGCCCGTCGATCCGGAGCAGTTCTCTGCCGGTTTCCACCTCCCGCAGCATCAGCGGCCCGTCAAGCCGACAGTCCAGCATGTACTGATTGTCCGGCGCAAAGGCCAGCGAAGAGACGATCCCCTTTACGTCCGTAAACGTCCAGAGCCGCTGAGCGGTGACGCTGTCCCACAGATTGATGGTCCCGTCGAAATTGCCGGAAAGCGCATATTTTCCGCCGGGCGCAATGGCGACCCGGCTGACCCAGTTGACCTTGCCCTCCAGGGTCCGCAGCTTTTTGCCGGCAGCCAGATCCCACAGCGACATATTGCGGCTGCCTGCAAGCAGCTGTCCGCCGTCTGGCGATATCGCCAACGAGAATACCGAAACCTCGCCGGCCGCCAGGCTCATCAGCTCCCCGGCCCGGGAAAGATCCCAGATCCTGACGGTTCTGTCAAAACTTCCGGAAAAGGCCAGGCGGCCGTCTGCTGAAAATGCAACCGAAGTCACCTCGCCGGTGTGGCCGCGCAAGACGGCAAGCTCTCGGCCCGATGCCGTCTCCCAGTACCTGACCGTGCCGTCCTTGCCGCCGGCGGAAAGGAGGTAGCGCCCTTCGGGTGAAAAAGCCACGGCGTTCACCGCCGCAATGTGGCCGGCAAAGGTGCGAACCTCTTTGCCGGTGGCGACTTCCCACAGCTTGATGGTTTTATCCCAGCTTCCCGACAGAAGATATCGGCCGTCAGGACCATAAGTCAGCGTACGCACCGTGGCGGCATGCCCGCTGAGGGTGCGGGTCTGCTCGCCGGTGGCCACATCCCAGAGTCTGATAACGGCATCCATGCCGCCCGATGCAATCGTGCGGCCGTCAGGAGAAAAAACAGCCCGAAAGACGGCCTTGCCGGGCCCGCCGAGCTCGCGCACTTTTTCCCCGCTAAGCGCATCCCAGAGGACGATCTTGCCTTCGGTTCCACAGGACAGCAGATAGCGTTCATCGGGAGAAAAAACGGCCGATGCCACAAAACCGGTATGCGCTCCCGTATAGGTGCGGATCTCGCGGCCGCTGCCGACATCCCAGGTCTTGACCGTTTTGTCGCCGCCCGACAGGGCACTCTTCCCGTCGGCGGAAAAGGCCACCGACTGCACGCCTGAATGCCCCAGCTGCACGAATATCTCCGGATCTTTCGCTGCGGCCAGGACCGTGCCCGAAAACACCACCAGCACACACGCCGCCGTCACCAGCTTCATTCCCAAGCCTTTTATATATTCCCGACACTTCATTTTATTCTCCCGATGGGGAATGCCTGCCCGCTGATGGAGATGGTGGGATACTGCGCCCGTTTGAATACTTTCTCCGCCAGCAGCGGTACTTCGTTGTCCACGTAATCCGCAAGATCGGTGGTTTTGATGTAGCCGGTTTTGCCCTTATCGGCCAAACCTTTCAAGCCTTCGGCCAGAACATAGGTGAACAGGCCATGCCCCTGGTAACCCTCCAGGGCTTCCTGCACCGAGGTGGAGGCCGAAAGAATGGTGGAGCCCATTGCCCGGCTCAATATTTTCAGCGCCGTGTCCTCGCTCATGCCGCGGGTCAGCATCGCCATCTGGAGGGCATCCCCCAACGCGCCGGCGTTGCAGGTGTCGATGATGATGAGCTTCTTAGTGGCCGGAATGTTCGCGATGGCCTCTTTGAGCATGTTCTGGGAAATGGCGTCGGTCCGCAGCTTCTCCGTCCGCAGCGAACCCACATTGGAGGTGATCAGAAAGTATTCGCCCTCGTCCACCGTGCCGTGGCTGGCGATATAAAAAACAAAAAGATCATCGGGCCGCAGCGACTGGAAGGACTGGATCTCCCGGATGATCGCTGCGTTGGTGGTGGTTTCCCCGGCGGTCAGCTTTCGGATGTTGACCTTGTCGAAAAGACCTGCCGATACCTGTTCGAGGGCCTGGGCGAAAAGTTCTGCGTCCGCCACGGTATAGTTGAGCTTGAGCTTGGGGTTTTTAAACTCGTTGATGCCGATCACCAGGGCCGAAAGCGACGGTTTGCCGACGGCGGCAAAAGAAGCGCTCACCTCCAGCGTCGCCTCGTTGCTCTGCATGGTGTTGTCCGCGTTAAAGGCCACGGCCTGGATCGTATTGCTGCCGGCCGCCAGCTTCAGGGTATATTCCTTGATCAAGTCCGCCGCCGCGCTGGCGATGACCTTCACCGCGCGGCTGTCCATGACCACCGCCGTGCCGTTGAGATACAGACGAATATCGCCGATGCCGCCGCCGTTGTCGGCCAGTCGCAATTTAACCGTCACATTGTCCGCGGCTACGCTACGGGGCGTATCCACGATGCTGACGGAGGGCGGCGGCTTCACGTCGGCCAGTTTCCTGAAATCCCTGAGGGACCCGCCGGCAAGGGCGATCTTCACGACATCCGGCCGGAAAAATGCCTCGCGGTAGCTATCGATGCCGTAGACGGTGTTGCCGATGCGGACGTTGAGATGTTTTTCGCCGTTGGGAGAGCTGTTGTAATACCCTTCCGGCGTAATGACGATCCACTCGCCGTCGGTAAAACTCAGAAACTTGGCGCGTTCCTTGCCCGTATCGACATCCCACAGGCGTATCGTGTGATCGTCGGCCGCCGAAATCACCTGTTTGCCGTCCGCGGAAATGACCGCCCGGCGCACGCTGCTGTTATGCCCCGCAAAGGTCATCAAAACCCTTGCCGAAGCCGTATCCCACAGAATGATGTTCCGATCGCACCCGGCTGACAGTATCCGATCCCCGCCCGCTGTAAACCCCAGATGCCAGACCGTGTCCCTATGCCCCGTGAATGTCCGGAGCACGGTCCCCAATGCCGTGTCGCACAGGACCAGATCGTGCTGCCTGGAAAACAGGAGCCGGCGCCCGTCGGGCGAAAAGTCCATGGAAGCCGCCGGAGTAGCGTCCTTGAAGGAGCTGATCGTTCTGCTTGCTTCGACATCGTACAAATGGAGGGTGTTAGGATTCTTGAGATCCGCGTACATCCCGATCACCGCGATGTATCGGCCGTCAGGAGAAATCTTGAGGCTGCCGTAATAGGGTTCCTGCCAGCTCAAGACCTTTTGTTCCACGGTTTCGAAGTCGATGCGCTTGGCGGCCTTTTCCAGACCGATCAGGAGGTATCGATTGTTTTCCGAGAACGCGATCCGCTGGATGGCGCCGGCAGGTTCCGTGTAATTCAGGACTTCCTTTGCCGAGGCGAGTTCCCATATGCTGACCTGCCGATCGGCCACCTGCTCTGCCATCAGCCGCCCGTCGCGGGAAAAGACAACGCGTTTTCCCTGAAGCACTTTGACCTTTTGATCCGCGGCCATATCCCAGAGCTCGATGGTCTTTTGCTTGCTGACCAGAAGGATGTGCCGGCCGTCGCCGCTATAGTCGGATGCGTTCGAATAATCCTTGAATATTTTGACAGGGCTGCCCATTGCCATATCCCATAGCAGGGGCGGCGCATCGGTGCTGACGGCCACGGCCTGCCGGCTGTCCGGGCTGGCGGCGGCGGAATATACATTGCTCAGGGGGCTTCTTCCGAAAGATCTGACAACCCGGCCCGTTTCGGTTTCCCAGAGCGTGGGGATATAAAGTCCCGCCGAGATGAAAAACTGGCCGTCCGCCGAAAAGGTTGCCATTCTGGTAAAGGACGTGGTCAGGGTCTTGATCTCCCTGCCGCTCAGGGCCTCCCACATCTTCATGCCTTTATGCCCCGCTGCCACGGCCAGGCGGCCGTCCGGTGAGAGGGTGAAATAGTTGAAGTCCATTTCTCTTGCCGCATGCCATGAGGCCAGGCGGCGCTTCTCGCTTATATCGTACGTCTCAAAATAGGTGCGATTGGCGCTGTAGTCATCCCACCTAAACAGCCCGTAGCGGCCGTCTCTGGAAAAGGATGTGCTGGGGAAAAAGGATTTATCCTGGCTGAAAGTGTCGACCGTTCTGCCCGAATAAGATTCCACCAGGGCATACTTCTGATAATCGATCTCGGCAGCCAGAAAGTTTTCCCCAGGGGTGATAAAGCCATATGCCCGTATCCTCTCGACCGTCTTGAGAGTCCGGCCACTGGCGATGTCCCAGACCGTCAGAACACCGTCCCAGGCAACCGAGGAAACGGTGGCGGCGTCCGGCGAAAAGGCAAGGAAGCTGACTTTCGGATTTTTCGCCCGGATGGTCAGGGACCGGATCTCCCTTCCCGTGATGGCATCCCACACCTTGATGTTGCCCTTTTCATCACCCGCAGCGACCCGCAGACCGCCGGAAGAGACGGCTACCGCGCTAATTGTTGCCGCATGCCCGCTGAACGTCGTCATCTCACGGCCGGAGGCAACGATCCAGAGCTTGGCTGTAAAATCCTCGCTCCCGGTAACGGCGTACATTCCATCCGGAGAAAAGGCCACGGTGGCGACACTTTTTTGGTGGCCCAATTGCACGAAAATTTCCGGTTTTTCGGCCGCAAAAACGGAAACGAAGCCGCCGGACACGATCACCATCATCCCCAAAAAGACTAATAAGAAACGTAATACATTTTTAAACATAGACATAACCCTCCTGCTATTTCAAATCGCCGGGAATCGCCGTGACAGGCAGGAAAATAAAAAAACCCATCTCTCTTTGAGAAACAGGGTTAAGGTGCCTATCTCATGACGCTTTCCCATGGGCAATGCGCCTTGGATCTTTTTTTATTTATTTCCACTAATTAGCCGTCTTGTCAAGCAGTCATACAAGTTATCACCTCTAATAAAATGGGTGGTCCGACAAGGAAAACTGAGGGAATTATAGAAGAAATTCTCTCTTATGGATCCGGTGGATGATTTTCCCTGTTCTCTGTTTACCAGGCAACATGGGGCTGAAAACAAAATCCCTGTGGCTACTTCATTTCCGCCAGCAGGGCGAACGGCTCAGAAAAACGATCGCGGGCCTCATCGTGCAACGGTTTTACCGCATCGACGAACACAGCCTGCTCCGCCGGCGTCAGTTCGACAATCTCGCCTCCCGCATCCTCGATCGCCTTGCGGGCGACCTGCTCTTCGCTCACGGCCAGTTCGCGTTGCGCCAGGACCGCTTCACGCACGGCCTTCGTCATGGCGGCTTGGAGCACCGGAGGCCAGCTCTCGAACGCCGCGCGATTGCAGTAAAGGCCGCGCGAAAGATAGATGTGGCTGGTCAATGTATGATATCGGTGCAGCTTGTGGACGCCGTAATCGACGGTATTGGCAAGCGGGTTTTCCTGGGCGTCGATCTCGCCCGACGTTAAACCGGTAATCGCCGGTTTGAGATCCATGACCAGGGGAATCGCACCCAGCAATTCATAAGTCCGGGCATGCATTCGACTCGGCAGGGAACGTATCTTGAGTCCTCTCATGTCTGCGGGTGTAAGTACCGGGCGCAGCCGGTTGGAAACATGGCGGTAGCCGTTTTCAAAGTAGCCGAGCATATGATAGCCGGGTATGCGCTCCTCAATCTTTCGACTCAGGTAGGCGCCGAGCTTGCCGTCCATGGCGGAACGCACCTGCGCCAGGCTTTTGAACAGAAAGGGGAGGTCCGCAAATTCGAGTTCCGGCACGCGCTCGGTCAGGTAGCTGGTCGATTGATAGGCGAGCGTCAGGATGCCGCGCTCGGCCATCCACAGCACGTCCTCGGATTTGTAGCCGAAGTCCATTACGTTCCAGACGTAGCGGATATCGACTTCTTTATCGAACTGCGCGGTGAGTTTATCGCCGATCATCTTGAGTGCGCGGCTGTGGGTCGTTGTCGCTGGGCCGTATCCCCCCATGCAGATTTGAATCGTCATTGAATGGTCACCTCCGGATAGTCTAACATGTCGTCAGTCACAGAACCTGCCTGAAGAATCGCCGTCGACAAGTCAGAGACTGCTTTCATTCGGCGGGAATATAGGGCGAACAGTTCTGCTTGTCAACGAAATAAGGGGCAATTGCCTTTCGACTCAAGATATTTACCGAAAGGCCCAGCAGCGCTCGTCACCCGTGTAAATTTCGTCATAAACCCCGAGCGCTTAACTTGGGGCATGTCGGCAAGCCGAATAGTATCTCTCGCCTTAGAATATATTCTACAGGATCAACGGGGGCGCGTCCTCACTTTTGACATATTTAGTGAAGAATGACGACCTGCCCCCGGAGTTTGATAACCGCAAATCTGTTTTTCGAAGAAGTTCAACATCATGTCGATTGTATACTCATAAGTTGTTTTGGAACCTACATCCCCTTTTACTGTGCCTTGTGGGCCTTTGCAAATTCAGATGCCCGCTGTAAATCCCGACTCATAACACTCCAAAATCTTGCGCCTTCGACCTGAGCAAGAGCCGGAGCAAGCTGGTTGCCGGCAATTTTTCCCGGCCCGATAATAGCGATATTTATGGTCATGTAACTTCTCCTGCTTGTTCAATTCGTAGCCATCGGGGTCGTGTCTTGAAATTTGCATATTTGGCTGGTCATAGGTATTGAGAAAGAATTACATCCTGCAAGATTCAAGACTTGACCCTGTGCTTTTTATGGACACCGCCCCTGGGGTTGGATGCCGGATAAACGTAACGCTCAGGCAGTGAGTTCGCCGAGAGGAGAGAACCTCGCCGAAAAGAAATGTCAGCACCAGAGGAGAAGTGAGCCCAAATTTTCGCGAAGATCACAACTTTTTGATATTACGGGGTTAAAAAAAATACTTGACACGAGGACTATAGAATGTCCCCATTTACTCATTAACCGAATGAACCTTAATTGTAAAAACTCATACAAGACAGTACACGTTGAAATTGCTAGTTTCAATCCTGTCTGACAGGTGCTCTGATAGAGATCTTGCACCTGTATATCTCTGCCGATCATTTTTACCAAAACTACTCAAATTATCTGCTCGACATTCTATTTTCTGAGATTATCAATTGCCGGCATCTTGACCGTTAATGGTGGTCGTGCCGCCTGAGTTGAAAATTGTTTCGGCAGTGCTTGAATTATTTGTTTCGGTATTATCGATATTAAAAGTACCCTCGTTTGTGTTTTTAAACGTCGTCACCGTCTTATCCTTAGGCAAGGCTTGTTTGCTGACGCTATTTATGCTCTTCAAACCAACATCTACACTGCTCGATGATCCCGTCACTGTGCTGGTTGCTTCGTTTCGGTTAACCGTGCCGCCAGACTCTATTGAGATATTGTTTTCTGATTGTACCTTGGTGCCGACGAAAGTGGCGTCATTCCCGGTTTTAATGTTAACATCCCCGCTTCCGGCAGTTATACTGCCAACTCTGGCGGTACTGCTGGAACCCTCATCTTCGGAAGAATTGTAGTTGAACAATGATTTCTGACCCGCTTTTGTTACCTCTTTCCCATTCCCTCCGCTGCTGCTGTTTTTATTTGTTTTTCCACCGCTTTTCTTTGTTTTGCTTTTTTTCGATGCGCCCAGTGCCCCGCCGGCATCAAGGCTTTCAGAGCTGCTTTCGGCGGTGTCAACCGCACTTTTAAAATTTAAATCGCCTCCGATGTTGAGGTTTGCATCCTTGCCTGCCTCAAGTTGTGTGCCCTCAAGAGTGGCATCGCCCGCAGTGTTTATGTTGAGGTTGCCACCGGCTGTAATGCCGCCGGTTTTTGCGGTAGAGGTTTTACTTGAACTGTCTTCGGTTGCGTACCCGCCTTCCAGATTAAATCCGCTGGTGCCGACAACATCGACATCAACGGCGGCATTGATATTCTCAGAGCTTGTATCCGAGCTGGTCGTATTGTGAGCGGCCTGATAGTCGAGTGATCCTGCGTTAAGCGTTACGTCACCACCTGCCTTCAACTCGGTGCCGACAAGGGTTGTTTTATCTTTTGACGTTGAAGTGATATTGCCACCCGCTGTGAAGCTGCTGGTTACAGCCGTGGATGAAGTATTTTCTGTATCTTCGCTGCTATTATCATATCTGACACGCAGCCCTGCGCCGGCACCGCCTAAATCTTCACCGCCACCTGAAGCACCGGCGCCGACACCGACCATAATATCCTCACTTGAGGATGAGCTGGTTGTCGCAGTGGAATCAGAAACAGCAATATCTGTTATTGTTTGTGCCGCTTGGGTAATATTGCCGCCTGCCGAGACCTGCGTACCCTGGTCAGTGATCGTGTCTGTGGCGGTTCGGTTAAAATCGCCGCCGGCCTTAAAGGTCGTCGTTTTGTTTGTTGTGGCGGTTGTCTCGAGGCTTACCTCTTTAGTTGATGCGGTTTCTTTTACCTTAAGGGAAAGATCGCCGCCTGATTTTATGGAAGAAGCGGTATTGGTAAGGCTGTAGGAAGTTTGCTCCGTATCAACCATCCTGACACCCATGGTGGAGGTGCCGCTGGCATCCGCAGCGGCAGAGGCGGCTGCGTTTATTTGATTATCATTACCATTATTGTCGTTAAACGTTGCATCCGCATCGGCAGACGCTTCACCATCATTGAAAAGACCGATTGACGTGCTGGTGGTTGTTTTGCTGTATGACGTCTCATTGCGACCGGTGAGCACCTCGATGTTTTTGGCATCCAGTTCCATTTCGCCGCCGGACGCCACGTTCGATCCCTGAACCGTCAGGGTCCCTTCCGTTGTCGCCTTCAGCTTGCCGCCGACGGTGAAGTTGGAGGAGACGCTGGTATCAGAGGCGGAGGTGGTCGTTGTCGTGGTGGTCTCGGTCAGCTTGATATCCGAGGACCCGGAGGCCGCGGCACTGGCTTCCGCGCTGTCACCGGCACTGGTGCTGTCGGGCTGACTCGCGGATGCGGAATCCGAGCTCGCTTCGCCGGAGTTGTCCGTCTTTAAAATGGTCGTGGTCTCGGTGGTGGTGGTGGTGGTGGTCCGCTGTTCATCCAGACCGTCGAGGATATGGATGCCCTCTTTGGCGTTGATATCCGCATCACCGGCAATCGTCACGTCCGAGCCCTGAAGGGTCATCTCCTTTTCGGCCATGACCGTGGCGCTGCCGCCGACCGTGACGGTCGATCCGACATTGGTGCCGGTAAAACTGTCGGTGGTGGTTTTTTCCGTGCCCCACACGCCCCCGCCCACACCCATGCCAGATTTGGTTTCCACGGAACTGGTCGTCGTTGTATCCTGGCGGGATATGACGTTGAAGTCGCCGCCGGCGTTCACCTCCAGATCACCTCCGGTGGTTACATCGCTGCCCGCGATCGTGGTGTCGTTGCCGCTCTGCAGGGAAAGATTGCCCCCCGTTTGCAGCGTCGAGCCGATATTTTTCTCGGTCGTGGTGGTCGTGGTTTCACTTGAGATCTGGGAGTCGTCGGTAGAAAATGAACCGGTCGTGCCGGTGGTTTTATCGATGATGGTGTCGAAAGTGATATCACCGCCCGCCGTGAGCGAGGCGTCGCCGCCGGCTGTCACGTCGGCGCCCGTGACCGAGATGTCTTTCCCGGCATCCATATCAAGGTTTCCGGTCGCTTCAATGCCAGCCGTCTTGCCGATAGTGGTGGTGTAGGTTGTCCCATCACCGGCGCCTTCGACCTGAGTCTGGTTAACGATACTGCCCTCGGTGGAAGTCAGCCCGACCTCTCCACCCTTGATGGTGCCGCTGGTGTTGGTGATGTCGCCCTGGGAGGTGATATCAAGCGATGTGGACCCGCTGATGGTTCCGCCGGTGTTGGTCAGCGCGTCCACAGTCATGGTGACGTTAGCGGCTGCAATCACCGCGCCGGTCATGATGGCATCACGGGTGCCGGCCGCCAGATAGACCACCGGTGCGAGAACGTTCTGACCGGCGACCGTGGTTTCCACCATCCAGACGATGTCTTCCTGCAGGTTGGCTATCTGGTCGTCAGTAAGTGCCTGGCCATAAACAAAACCAGCGCGATTGCCCTCGTCGATCGCCTGCGCCATCAGGCGCATCATCTGGTCGGCTTCATTGGCGTAGCCATTTATGATATTGCTGCCGGTCTGCGCGATCAACTGCTGGCGAACCAGGTACGCCTCGTAATTGGCGTCGCCCAACCGTTTGATAATCGTGTCCGGGTCATAGCCATAACGATCGGCCATGTAATCGGAACCGACGACCGTTGAGCCGACCGCAAAGAGCGGATTGGTCTCCACCAGATAGCCGGAGCCGGGATTCTGACTGATGACGAAGTAGCCATTGGGGTTGGTGGGCAACGTCAGGTTGAGCCCGACAAAAGAAAGCGGACTGTCGGCGACTACTGTGCTTGGAACTCCCAGCAAGTCCACGCCTGCCGAACCCACTGGCAAGCCGGATTCGGTATCAGCACCGCTTCCAGATCTTTCAATTACGTCTTCGCTACCGGGTCCGCCCGCTATGGCCCTATCGGGATCCGTTGGCCAGGGAGATCCCACGTTGTGAAACGTGCCGCCGGTAACATTCAACGTTGTGGCAAAGATGCCGGAACCAGAGGTTCCTCCGGGAACGGCTGTCGTGTTTCCAAGTAAGCCACCCGCATTAGCCAATGCTTCTGTATAAGGCGTAGACCATCCCGGGCCCGGATTATAGGTATCGTAGTTATCATTATCTGAACCTACGGCGGTGTACCCGGAATAATTCGGGTCGCTCCTCACCCACATTACCCTATGCACAGCTGCTGCACCCCCATCGATATAATAGTCCTCGATCACTATCCAACGCCTGGTGTACTCGTATTCGTAGAGGGTCAGGTCTTCGTTGGTAAAGGTGCCGGTTCCTGCAATATTGATTGTTGGCGCCGAAAGCACGGCAATTTTGTTAAGACCGATGAGACCATAATTGATGGTGAGGTTGCTGCCCGCCCCATTGGCGATGATCTGAGCCCTGGGCAAGGCGTTCAAGCCGGCCAGGGTTATGCCGCTGAGCTGCTCGGTTCTGGTAAATTTATTTTCCCTGAGATACGCATACATACCGCTTAACACGCTGCCCTCTGTGCTGATTGCAAAGTTTGTCGTTAGATTGCCATTGGCAACATTAACAGGGTCGCCCAGTGTCTTGGTGATCGGAGTCCCTTCAATTGTCGTTTCGTTAACGAACGAGTTGGTGGTCTTAATAGAGATGTTACCCGTGGTCACCACCGCATGGTTGTTAGTAAAGTTGGTGCTGCTGGTGGTCAGGGTGCCGCCGCTGTCAATGGTGCCGCCGCTGGTGGTATCAGTAGGGGCGCGGTTATAAATAGAGCCGCCGTCGGCTGTGAGATTCATGACTGTGCCGGCATACAGGGCTCCGTAGTTGTCAATGCTGCCGGCGCCTGTGGCGGTGAGGTTCAGCGTAGTGAGAGAAGATATGCCGCCGGTATCTTTGTTGGAAATACCACCGGCAGTGATCCCCAATTTAGCATTCGAATGAATGGCGCCGTAGTTGCTGAGGGAATTCGAAACGCTTATGGAACTTTCGCCCGACGTGGTGGCGCCCAGAATCACCGCACTGCTGTTGGTGGTGCTGCCGTTGGTTAGAGCGCTCAGGCTCATTGCCGTACCGGAAGTCGCGGTGATCTTGCCCTGGTTATTAAGGCTGCCGCCAATGATGCCCAATCCGGTGCCTGCAAACAGAACACCCGAACTGTTGTTTGTCAGGCCGGCCACATGCCCGGCGCCACCCAGGCTGAGCGTGCTGCCCGACTCGATGCGGCCGTCGTTGATGAGGGTAAAACCGGCCGAGGGCGAGGTGATTGAAACTGCGCCGTCTCCCATCAGGTTGCCGGTCGAGGTGTTAACGAGGTTCCCCCCGGTAACAATGGAAAGGGCATCCACACTCGTCACCTGCCCGCTGTTGGTAAGCGTCGTGCCACTCGTAGTCGTCGCCGTGAGCGTGGTGAGATCGGCGCTGTCGATATAGCCGCTGTTGGTGAGCGTGGTACCGGTCAATGCCAGCGTATCACCGGTACCGGTAGTCTTGATGGTGCCGCTGTTGGCAAGGGTGCCGGTGCTGTTGACATTGAGACCGCCGGCCGATTGCAGGGTGCCCTCGTTATTGAAGGCGCCGGTCAGCGTCAGGCTGCCGTCAACACCCGCTGCCGTGGATACCAGAAACTTGGAAGTCCCGCAGCTAGTGGCGAAACTGCTGCCGGTCACAACAGCTCCCGTTGCCGCCTGCATTGTGCCGGCATTTGTCAGGGCGCCGCCGGTAATGGCGATCTGATTCTCGCCCAGGATGCCGCCCGTGCCTGCATTGTCCAGAGTCACCAGATGGCCGTTTTCACCCAGCGTCATAAGACCTGTCGATTGCAGCAGGCCGGCGTTGTCGAGAGTGAACGCGCTGCGGCTGGAAGTGATGCTCAAAGAGCTTTCACCGACCACCGTGCCGGCACCCTGGTTGCTGAACTGGTTGCCCGCATCAAGGGCCATTGCGCCGCCGCCCTGGAGATTGCCGCTGTTGTCAAAGCTGTTGCCGACAGTCGCCGTTGCAGTGGCCGTGAATGTACCGCCGCCATCGATGGTACCGCTGTTGTCAATGCTGCCTGCCTGCAGCGCCACAGCGCCATTGCTGCCGCCGTTGCCATCGCGCAGGGCAAACATCCCGCCTGAGTTGACCAGCATAGAGCCCGCCGTCACGTTCAGCGCGCCTGCCGATTGCAATGTGCTCTCATTGCTGAAGGAATCGCTCACGTTCAGGGTGGTGCCCGATCCGACCTGGGTGCTGCCGATGAATTTGGCCGCGCCACCCGCGTTGGCAAACGTTGCGGCATCCAGGTGTGTCCCCTGCACGGCCTGAATTTCGCCGGTGTTGACGATATCGTCGCCTTTGAGCTGCAGGGTAGCGTCTGCCAACAAGGTGCCGCTGTTGGTAACGTTTTCGCTGCTGCCGTTTGTCTTGTCAGCAATATCCAGCGTGGTTTTGGCATGCAGCGTGCCGCTGTTTACGAACGCGCCGTCGATGCGGGCCGTGACGCTGCCGGCGTCGGATGTCATCGTTCCGGCATTGGTGAGTCCGTTGCCCGCCGTCAGGCTCAGGTTGCCGGCAGTGGTCTGGATGCCCTGATCCGTTCCGGCTGTGGTGCTGAGCGTGCCCGCGCCGGCGGCAAGGGTCATGTCCCCCGCAGAACGAACTGCTGCCGTGGCCAGTGAGAGATCATTGGCGGCAGTCAGGTCCAGGGTGCTGTCCGCATACATCGTGGCGCCGTTGGTGCCCACCGAGAGGCTGTCGAAAGTGCCGGACAGCGCGCTCCCCGCTCCCCATACGCTGCCGTCGATGCCGGCCGAACCCGTGGTGGTGAGTGTGTTGCTGACCCCGGCGAAACGCGTCTGCGCGCTGGTGGAAACATCGCTCAGGGTGGCGCCGGTGAGCGTGAGGTTGTTGGCGGCGTATAGCTCGCCCGCGCTTAGTTTGATTTGGCCGCCGGCGGCGGAGAGGGTAAGATCGCGGCCGGCGGAAACTTTGGCGCCCGCGCCGTTCAAAAAGAGATCCTCGCTGCTGCTGGTGGAGGTTGACGTGAGGCGCGCATCCCGCGCGGCGCTTACCGCCGATTGAATTTCGATCTTGCCGGCGCTGCTCAGCGTGAAATCCTCGGCGCTGGCCGCGACTTCGCCCAGCATGCGCACGCCCACCCCCGCTTCGGTGCTCAGAATCCGGATTTTGCCCGCATACATACCGCCCAGGGCGCTGGAATCGACAGCGTAGGTGGGCGCTGTGCCGCTGCCCGTAACCGCACCGCTTACATTGCGGCCGCTGTAGTTCCAGATATTGTTGCCGGTGGTCAGATTGAGGCTGCCGCCTGCAGGGGTATTGATCTTACCGCTCAGGTTCACCGACCGGGCGACGATATCAAAAATCTCCTGGGCACTGGCATTCGCACCTCCGGCGCCTATCTGCACATCGCCGCGGTTGACGCTAAAGCCCTTCAGGCTGCCATCGGCCGCGATATTGGACGTGCCGGTGGTGAGCGTGACGCGGTTGGTGTTGAGGAACCCGGAACCGTTGCACGTGATGCCATTGGGGTTGGCCACGACGACGTCGGCCTTGCCGCCGAGGACTTCGGTGAAACCGGCGAGCGTACTGCGACGGGTGGACACCACTTCGTTTAGAATGACCCTGGCTTCAGCTCCCAGATTCAGGTTGGCCGGCACGCGTCCAGCCAGCTGGGATTGACGCTCAAGCTGACTGCTGTTGCCGTTGTTGAGCACCAGGCCGTTTGTCTCGACATCGTAACGGAGGTAGCGGTTATGCGAGAGCCCGGCCGCGTTTGCGGTCTTAATGTCCACCACCGGTACCCCGTTTGCGGATATATAGGCCTTGGTCTTGCCGCCGGCGGGCACGACCGTGGTGGCAGGTGACTCGGCCATTGCCGGTGCCATTCCGGATCCGCACGCAATCAGCGCAACGAGAACGGTTCTGAAGACAGCGCGGCCGATGCCCTGGCAGCAAAAGTGAAACGTTTCGACGATGGCAACCCAGGAACCCGTTTGTATATTCAAAATTAGTCGGTAACTGCGATTCATAGAGCGCTCCTAAATTGAGTAAGAGATACGGAACCAGATCTGACTCGATTCCTTGGGCATGGTATCGGGCAGGGTGGTCAGCGGCCAGGTGTTGAACAGATCCAGAGAGACGTCCCGCCAGTAAGCCGACAGACCGACAACCATGCCGGACAGGTGGCTCTGCTGTAAGGTCGTGGCGCGATTTTCCACCTTGCCGGTGTCATAGCCGGCGTAGATGCGGGTTGAAATCGTGTTGCTGCCGATGGCCAGCGGTTGGTGCAGGGCGATTTCGTTGCGCCAGTAGTAGCCGTCATCACCCGCCAGGGTATTGTGAACATAACCGCGAACGGAGTAGAGGCCGCCAATGGAGATTTGCTCGCTGCCATAAAGCGTGTCGTTGGCTTTTTGAGCGCTCACCTGGCTGGAGAAACTGGCGTTTTTATTGAACAGACGAAAGGGGCGCGCGTAGTTGAGTCCGGCCTTGTACTTGCCGAACTGGGCGCGCGCGGCCCAATCCGGCAGATGATCCGGATCATGCAGCGCACCCAGTGCGTCCAGACCTTGAGCGTAACCGAGATTCAGGGTGAGCACGCCCCCCAAAAAACCGGTCGAAAGGTTGCCGTCCAGATCGAGCACGGTAAGGCTGCGGCTACTCACATTCAGGAATTGATCGTCAAGATAATTTTTTGTTGTTTTGGTGGTGAGCATGGATGTCAGCCAGAAGTGGGTAGATTGATTGCGGTACATTACCCGATCGAGGCGTACATAATTGATTTCGTCCTTACCACTGGCGATGAGTTCGCGGCCGCTGGACAAGCGAATCGGGCTGTCATAGTCTGAACGGCTGGCACCCAGGGAAAGGGTGGTATACCCGAAGGGGAGGCTGAAATATACGCTGTTGCTTCTGGCGTCTTTATGACCCGAATCGCCGGGGATGGACTCCCGGTGCGTCGCAGAAAGCATTTCGTTAAACCCCAGCAGATTGTCCCCGCTGGCAGTCAGGCCGGCTTGTAGTTCTCCTGTGGATTCAGACCCCTGGTTGTCTACCGTGGCGTAAAAGTGAAATCGGGAGCGGGGCTGGTTGCGAACAACAACGCGGCTTGTGCCCGGTTTTTCTCCAGGTTGAATATCGAGCTGTGCGTCGTTGGAGGCAAGGCGGTTGATCTGGTCCAGTCCTTGTTCCAGATCCCGCAGGTTCAGCAGGTCACCTTCGACACCCGGAAACACGTTGCCGATCGAAATGCTGTTGGCGTTACCATCCTCGATGATGATTTTTTCCACGACGCCTTCGATGACAAGGATTTCGAGATGCCCCTTGCTCAAATCCTGCGGCGGCAGGTAGGCGCGTGTGGTGATATAGCCGCGGTCAATATAGCTTTTGGTGATCTCGGCCAGAATACGTTCGATATCGCCCACATTGAGACAGCGGCCGGTGAATTCGGTGATGATGCGTTTACGTACCGAAGCGGGGAGGTTGGGGGCGCCGTTGATGGTGATGGTCTTGATTTCACGGCAGGGTGCGCCGATGGCCGGCACTTCAATCTTGGGTTACAGCGGTTTTGTATCGGTGGGCTCAGAGGGTTTGGATCGGCGACTGGCTTCTTCCTGATCGCGCCGAAGGCGCTCCTGCTCCTGGCGTTGAATGATTTCTAACTGGCGTTTCGCGGCCTCAATGTCTGCAGGGGATTGCGCGAATACGGCCGGGGCCATCCACATGACCATGACAGACAAAACCAAAGAAACGTTCGAGAGAGTGTCAGCATCAGCTAATCCAAGAGCATGTTGGCATGCTTGAAAACGAGTTTGAAGATTCAAGAGGGGGATTCTCTGGTCAATCACCATTGCCCCTTACATGACAGATTGATTTTTCAAAAAAAGGCCCGCATCTAACCTCCTGTCGGCGAAAATAAATATCAGATTTTGCGTGCTTGTCTTGAATTCACCCGGTTGGAACGATTTGCCAAGCAAAAAATACCACCCCTAAAAAAACAAGGGATCAAGTATTTTAAATAAACCGCGATGGCTATCAATAAAAGGGATGTGACCGGCATCATTCTCATATATAGAACTATCATTTTTTTGAATACTTAACTAAAAATATGAGAATGTCAAATAATTACTTATTTATAACCCTAAATGAGCGAAAAATTAGGCTGCTTTTTTGAATTGTATGTCCGAAAGTGAGTTTGATATTTTCTCATATAGTTCTTTGGTTTTTAGATTTTTGGTCATTTGGAGCACTTTACTTCCATTATTCCAGGCAATGCGACCGGCACGGTTAATCAATAGGAACCGAATCGTTTTCCATTCCATGGCTTGGAAAAGCCGAGTGTTTTTCTTATTCTCAGCTCGTTTTTTTGCAAGGCCGGTAGTTAGTTGCATGGACGTTGCCACGTTATGGGTAAAGTGGGACGCTCTTTATCAATTTAATAACTTTTTTGATTGGAATATCAAAGCTCGTCATCTAAAAAAATCTACGTATTGAATTCTTATAGAATGTCCCCTTTCATTACAGGGTTAGGCCAAACGCAAACCAGACATCTCCCATCGCCTATCCCTTTTGCGTGCTGAAGTACCAAATATTCATAGTACCTGACATCTGCTCGCCATATATTACCTATATTTGGCAAGACTCCGGCCTAATCAGGAGCACGGGTATATGGGATTGATTAAGAACACCAGAAGCCACGCTGCCCATCATCAGCTTTTTCAGTCCGGTATAACCATGGGTGCCGATAATGATCATATCCATGCCTTTTTCCTTGGCGTACTCAGTGATGGTATCTGCAGGCCGGTTAGCCTCCAGCGACTCCGTTTTTACCTTAATCCCTTCGGAAACAAGCTGGGATTCTACATTTGCAAGATACTTCCTTGATTCAGCAAAGAGCGGTTTTCTGATCGCATCGAGATCAATGGCATGGTGCTGTTCGGACCTGATTTGAGCCCATGGAACATCAAACTTGACTATATTTAGAAGGGTCACTTCTCCAACGAATCCATCTTTAAGAAGGGTTTTAACATGGGACAACGTGCACTCGGCCAACTCTGAACCATCAAGCGGAACTAATACTTTTTTATACATCTCTTTATCTTCTTTCTAATTTCTTTATGAATTCATTCTGTTATTTAAATAGTGATCTCTATTTTTTTCCATGTCTTGGCCGCAACACTGCAAAGGAACCAAACACGAGACCTCTTCTCCGGCAGAGCAGGAACACGTCCTGACAACTTGGAGCTCAAGGCCGCATTTTTCGCATTTGAAAATATCGCCTTTTTTCATTTCAGCACAATTAACCATAATTTTCTCCTTTTCTGTAGATGGGTTTTCGTTTTTTTTCGCTTCGGATAATTATTATTGCTGTTTTGCTAAGGGCCCCAATCGAATTCAACGATTCGAGCAAACTCGCGGTCCGTTCCAATATTTACGCGGTGATAAAGGATACTTTCAGGCCCAACACGCCCGCCCATATCATAGGTAAAAGCTGCAACCGCCCGATGCCTGAGCCAGTAGCCGGTATGGACCGGGCCGGCCGCATCGTAACAGGAGTGAAAGTGAATGAATTCTTCCTGCGGCGGTGGCATAGTGGCCCACCAGGCGGCGGGAATGTCCTTGTCGAAAATCGGGCGCATGCGGTCACCCTCTGCCTCTGGAAGCGGTATCTCCCGCGGCAAAGTGGTTTGAATGGCCTCGCCTTCATAGAGTTTGGCACCGTCGGGTAAATCTTTGGTGTAGAACTGGCGCTCATTGAGGCAAATGAAATCCATACGGCTGAAATCGCTCGGATCTGCCGGTTTAAAGTAGTACCCGACAAACGGTCCAATATGGAGTTGGCGCCCATCTGCGACAATGCGGAGTGTTGCATAATAACCACGGGGGATTTTTGCCGGTGCCTGGCTTTGCTCGCCGCTGCAGGCGGCGAGTAAAACGAGCCATGCGACCAGGCCGTATTTAATAGGTAGATTCATTTTTCTGCCACAAACGGCCAATCATGACGACCCCGCCGGCGAACACCAAAACCAATAAGAAAAGTCCGGCGGCAGCACTGTTGAACAATCCATCCAGCGTCAATTGGCCTATATTGGTTGGTAAATAGAGCACCGGAATTAGGGCCTCATGAAAAGCGGCAAAAACGGCGGCGCCGACAAAACCGCCCAGCAAGGCGAAAATAGCATCCCCCCGACCTTCCCCGGCCGCCGCCCAGCACGTTCCCGGACAGTATCCGGTCATTCCCCAGCCGACCCCGAAGAGAATAGCAGCCAAACCGGTGGCCACAATACTGGTGGGCAGCGGCAAGAAGCGCCCGATGCCGGCGAGCTTCAGGCCGAAGACCCCGATGGCGGCAAATATCACAGCCAGCAGCATAAACTGGGGGATTTGCGGTTCGATCATTAAATGGGCTTTCGCCATTTTATCCGCGTTCGTCGCCC
This sequence comes from Desulfobacterales bacterium, assembly GCA_029211065.1. NCBI lineage: Bacteria > Pseudomonadati > Thermodesulfobacteriota > Desulfobacteria > Desulfobacterales > Desulfobacterales bacterium. Next base: position 6,725 of record JARGFK010000013.1, on the reverse strand, counting down.
CAACCCTCTGGATGACAAAGCCAAAGGCGATTCCCGCCATGAGTCCAAGCAAGACTTTTTCCATGGGTTTACCTCCCTTTTTGTTTGCCATAGATGAAGCGGCTCGTCAGCATGGCCGCACCGAAAATCAAGGCGCCGAAATAGAGCCCGCTCACGGCCAGCTGCGTCGATCCGGATATAAACAGACCGAGCGTACATCCACCCGCCAGCCGTGAAGAGAAAAGGATCAGGAAACCGCCCAGGAAGGTGACGACATAGCGCCGCATGCGGCCCGGCCCGAATTTAGCCTCCCAGATTTCGGGCACGTCACGGACCGGCCGGGGAAACGTCCGGCCGGCGATGAAACCGCCGATGGCCATGCCCAGCACAAACGCCAGCAGCCACGACCCGGGTCCGGGGATCGACTGGTAATGCGCCTTGGACGCGGCATAGTCGGGCGCCACGGCCTGCAGCAATCCTTTCAGGGCACTCACGAAACCGCTCGATGACGCCGGGGGACCGAAGGTGGCAAAAATGAATACAATGATGCCGGCCAGCGCGATTGCCGCCGGATAAATATTCCAATAAACGGATGTGTTATTATTTTTCATGGCGATCATCCTCCACAGGAAACGTATCCGCCGGCGCTTTTGGAACCGGCTTCCGATTTCTTCTGATTCGCAAGGGGGGCGCCTTTGGCGGCGTCTTGCGCACTCGCGCCGGGCAATCCACCCACCAGGCGGCGGGCCTGAGTTTCGACCGGGAAGAAGAGACCGTTGTTACCCCACTCGAACCAGGATGAATCGTAGAGGGATACGTTTTCAAACCCCATCAAGCGCAGGATAAAATACGAAAACGACCCCCGGCGCCCGGAGTGACAATAGGTGATCACACTGCGGTTAGGATCCAACCCGGCATACAGCGTCTGCAAGTCGGCATAGGTCTTGACCGCCTTACTTTTCCCATCGCCCCAATTTTGTTTGTACTCGACGTTGTAGGCACTCGGTATATGACCCGCTTTCAGGGGCTTGCCGTCCAGGCCCTCGTTGAGTTTGACGCCGAGGTATTCATCCGCTGAGCGGACATCCAGGATCTGGTAAAAAGGGTCTCCCAGTCGGGCCTGGATAAACGCGCCATCCGCCCAGCGATCCATTCGCAACTCCTGCACGGGCGCCTGGTAGAGAACCGGTTCGGCCGGGCGCGGCCCGGCAGCGGTTTTAAAGCCGGCTTCAACCCAAGCTTCGATGCCACGCTCCAGAACCATCTTGCTGCCATGCCCCAATACATCCAGCACCCAGAAAAGATAGGACGAGGTGGCTCCGCCATCGCGGTCTATGGTATCGTAAAGAACCACGGTGTCGCCGCGCGCGATACCGGCCTGGCCTAATATCGCCTGTGCCCGATCAACCCCGATAAACACACCGCCGATGCCTCGCGCCGTGGCCGACTCCTGAAATTGTTTCCATTCCAGATGGATCGCACCGGGAATGAAAACATCCTTGAGGTATTTCTTTTCCCGAACGTCAACAATGACCAGTTTGGGGTCGTTGATGTGGCTGTTCAGCCACTGGGCATCAGCCAGGAAGTTTTCATTGGGATAGCCCTTGGTTGCGACGTCCTGAGCTGAAACTAGAGCCCAAAACACGCCTAATCCCAACAGCACGGCAATGATGCTGAATCGTATTGAATGCTTTTGCTTCATGATTCCAGTACCTCCCTTTTAACGATCAATAATTTCAAGCAGGAATCTGTCTCTCAAATGTACCGTCTATCATATTGAAATCAATACCCCCGACCCGGACTTAAAGAGCAATGATTGATACATCAATCTAATCAAATCGGCATGCATAATAAGCCTGCCGCGGCTCACGAACCGTTCCTTTGGCACAGCGCCTGTCACGAATTGAGGGCCGCACCGTATATCATTGCGTATGATTCCCCGACAGACACTCCGCGACCCCTCTCTCCGCGGCTGCGGATTCTTCGAGGACATGCAACAAAACCTCATGACTACCACCACAACATATTATGACCCGCCGATATACAAAATGACGGCGTTGCCAACTCAACAATTCTTGCATTTATGAAAAAATGACAGATTTAAACATACAAAAGGGAGTCTTAAAAAAAATCAGAAGGTCCAGCATTTAATCTCGATCGGAGTTCAATTGAATTTGATCAAGTTTTCAAGCTCAGATGCTTTTTGAAGATTGTCGTCAAAACAAGAGAAAACGATTGGAGCGGATAATTCCCGCCGCATGGATAAGGCCGATGCTAAATGGATAGAATCAAATCCCCTCAGAGCATGTTTCTCCGCCAGATCACCGGCCAGCCTGACAATCTCTCTTGTTAGGTTCAGGATAAGATAGCTGTTCCAATCTTTTTCAAAATACTTTTTAATGCGATGATACTCGGATGATGTAAAAGCCTTTTCGCGATATCTGCGGGCAAAAGCAGCCCTCGCCTCAGCGTAAGCAACAATGGATGTGGCCGTAACTTCAGAAGATCTGACGATGTCGTCCACTTGCGATGATCCGTCTTCCTCCACATATAGTTTCACCAGGCTACTGGTATCAAGATATCCGATCATATGGTTACCGCCGGTCCTCAATAACGGCGCTGGATACACTCCTGCCCCTTGAAACAATGCGCTTCTTCATACCAGCCGGTTTACCGCCGGACCAGAAGGCCGCGCCCCGCTGAATCAACTGATATATTTTCTCTTCTTTGGCGTTTTTTTCGAGAGGCATGATGACAGCGATCTCTTTTTTACGGTCAGTCACAATAATTTTCTCGCCGGTTTTCACTTTCTGCATGTAACGGCTCAGGTTTTCCTTTAACTCTCTTATGCCGATTGTTTCCATAACACGAGTCCTTATATATTTATAAAATGTGTACACATGATAATTTAAGTTACCTCATTTGTCAAATGAGAAACAAGAACGCCTATGCAATTTTGCGTTTTGTTGCTCTGCATCTATACCAAGTCAAAACATCGCCGAAAACGAAGCAATTTAAACAATTCTTGCATCTAGACGAAACACCCGCCATGCTCATGGATTCTCGCTGTATCATTAAGTTTCGGGCGTGTTGAAAAGGAGCGGTTTTGGAAGGTTCGGTTTCAGATCAGATCAAGGTAAGCGACACACCCATTTTGCTAACAATTTATCCCCTTTAATCAGGCATTTGTCAACAATTGACCGATTTCCAAACGTATGGACAGTTGTTTGTGAAAAGGTTGATGCTGACTTTGGTTATGCCTGCCAGGTTGAAGGGTTTGATTGTTGATGGTTCTGATGGTGGATGGTTCTACTTTAATGATGTTCTACGATATTATTACTACCGTCATCCTTCATTTACCCCCACAAACACCGCGTTAAAAGCCCTTATTTTACTCAGAATCAATATACTGCTAAACCAAACCAGCAAATAAGTTCCATCCAAACCACTTTTTTTAACCATCCCTGTGATGGAGCCCCATCTAAACCAGTCCCCTACACCACTTGATTCAGTACCACCGCATATAAAATCCAAGTCTTTCAATTAATGCAAAAAACTGCTTCAAGACCCGTTGTTTACGCTCGCATGGGATGCAGGCAGGTTATAGTCAAGCATAAATACATTGATCACCCTATTTTAGGTAAGATCCGGTTAGATTAAGGTGGGACGACAATCAGCGCCCATTGTTGAAATCGACGCGGCGCATTAGGGCTCCGGCTCAATGGAGTTATATCTTGGGGAAAGTCATTGAGTCAGATGGATAATAAGATTCGTGTATTGACATTCGAAATCATACTTTTATACTGGTTTATATCTTCTATCTTCGTGATGTAGGAAAGGGCCGTTACAAGTTCACAAAATTTGATAGGGAGGAAATTATGAATATTCAAAAATACTTTGAACTGATTAGCAAATGGCTTCTTACCAGTGGGATAAGAGTCTTGCTCATTGTGATTCTCACATTGGTGGCTCTAAGGGGCGGCCCGGTTTATATCTACCAGGATTTTTCCAGCATCTAAAAAAGAGAAGGACCCTGAATTCCAGAAACGTGCAGACACTCTCAGTTCCGTAATTCATTATACTTTATTTACTGCAATCATTATTGTGGCTGCCATCACGATGATGGGGGAACTCGGCATTGAAATCGGACCAATCTTGGCTGCTGCCGGAATTGTCGGACTGGCCGTCGGTTTTGGAGCACAAAACTTGGTACAGGATGTTATCAGCGGGTTTTTTATATTGATGGAGGACCAGGTTCGTGTTGGCGATGTTGTGCAAATTGCCGATAAAGGCGGTTTGGTTGAATGAATGAGCTTAAGACTTGTGGTTTTAAGAGATCTGGCTGGAAATGTTCACTATATTCGCAATGGGCAGATTCAAGTGGTCACCAATATGACCAAAGACTACGGCCGATATGTGTTTGACATAGGTGTGGCCTATAGAGAAAATGTGGATGAAGTTATTGAAGTTATCAAGCAAGTTGATGAGGAACTACGGAATGACCCTTCATTTAAAGACGATATACTTGAACCTATTGAAATTCTCGGATTGGATCAATTTGCGGATTCAGCTGTTATCATTAAGGCACGCACGAAGACAAAGCCGATTCGTCAGTGGGCAGTGGGTCGGGAGTTCAACAGGAGATTAAAAAAAGCCTTTGATGAAAAAAACATTGAAATTCCTTACCCGCACGTAACGCTATATGCGGGCCAGGATAAGCAAGGCAAATCGGCCCCACTCAACATGGTAGTCCTAAAGAAAGCGGAATCAAGTGAATCAATCGATTAAACAGACAGCTGTTTAACGTTTGGGGATTATGCCAAGATTTACACTCATGGTAAATGCATACGCTGTGCTGACCAGGGCATTAATAACGTCCGATGCAAAGTGACCGCACTTTCCGGCGAAACCGACAACTATTGAGTATCTGTTCTGCTTGGGCACCATTTCGATTCAAATGCCACGCTGCCCTAAATTTACTTCCGAACTTATAGGAATTCATTTTATTTCTTAAAATAAATTCAGGAGGTCAAAATGAAATTTTTTCGAATAATGCTTGGAATTGCCGTTCTTGCAATCCTCATAGATCGAAATACCGTTCGAGCCGATGATGTCTGGCTCAAGAACGGGGACCGTATTAAGGGAATCGTCGTCTCGATGAAAGCGCAAAAGCTTATTTTCAAAACATCTTATGCCGGTGACATTACCATTACCTGGTCTGAAATTGTCAATATACGTACAGACGCTCCCATAAAGGTGCTCTTCAGCGATGGCACCTCTTTGCAAGGGGTAATTATTTCCGGGGAAGATGGAAAAATAAGCATGAAATCCGAGCAGATGGAGATGCCCTTGACCTTCCAGCTAACCCAGGTAAAGGGGATTAATCCGCCCCCTCCAGGTCCTCCGGTGACATTGTCGGGCCGGTTCAATATTGGAATTAATATCACCGATGGGAACACCGATACCAAAACCTATTATGGCGATGCGGAACTGGTCGCACGAAGTGAAAAAAACCGTTTCACACTGGGAGGCAGATATAACCGCGCAGAGGATAGCGGTGATACGACGGTGGACAATCAGACCGGCTATATCAAATATGACCATTTTTTAACCCCAAAATGGTATTTTCTCGCAAACGCTGCCGGGACCAAAGACACGTTTAAGGATCTCAATTTAAGGTCTAACTTTGGTTTAGGTATAGGATACCAATTCTTCGAGACTAAGACAACCAATCTGTCGGCTGAATTAGGAGCAAATTATGTAAACGAAGATTATATAGTAGCGGATGATGACAGTTATGCTGCTGGTCGCTGGGCTGTCAATTTTGACCACCTTCTTTACAAGGATTTCGTCCAGTTTTTTCATCATCATGTCGGTTTGATGAGTCTGGAAAATACGTCAAAAACATCCCTGCAGAGCCAGACAGGATTTCGATTCAAGATCTACCAGGGATTGAATTCAACCGCCCAGGTGAATTTCGACTGGGACAACGAACCTGCGTCCGGAGTTGAAAATACCGATACGGCTTATATTTTTACTCTCGGGTATCAATTCTGATCAGATCATGATTGAATTTTTTGGATTTTATATGGAGATATCGATTGAAGGGAAAGGTGAATGCCGCTATGATTAAAGAATTCAAAGAGTTTGCCTTGAGAGGTAACGTAGTTGATATGGCCGTTGGAATCATAATCGGAGCAGCCTTTGGTGCCATCGTCAAATCACTCGTTGCAGATATCATCATGCCGCCTATCGGCATGCTTTTAGGTAACGTTGATTTTTCTAACCTATTTTTAGTCTTAAAAGCTGGTTCCACCATCGGCCCATTTGTTACCCTTGCCGAAGCTCAAAAAACTGGTGCTGTAACAATTAACTACGGTGTGTTTCTGAACACAATCATTAGCTTTATTATTGTCGCTTTTGCGGTATTTCTCATAATTCGGAATATAAATAAACTCAAGAGGCAAGAGGAAAAGCCCTCGGGAGAGCCGACAACAAAAGCGTGCCCACATTGTCTGTCAACAATACCCATCAAGGCGACTCGCTGCGCTTTTTGTACATCAGAATTGAAGACAAACTAACTAACGGGCAAAGAATGATGGGCATGCATCAAAGAGATTATGCCCCTGGTCGAGGCAGAGGTTTCGGCCCGAGTTTGGAATAAATAATATAGTGGGTATGCACTTTACTCAACCGACCACATGGTGTAGTATGCGGTTATGGAGGAGCCAAGACACCCTGTTGCT
>JARGFK010000012.1 GCA_029211065.1 Desulfobacterales bacterium | reverse complement strand
GATGATTTTGGTGAAAATGCGGCCTGGTGGTGGATCATGATATTGGCGCTTAACCTCAATGCCATGATGAAAAGGCTGGCATTGGGAAAGTCCTGGGTATCCAAGCGAATGAAGGCCGTTCGGTTTTCTTTCATTAACCTGGCGGGTCGAGTCATCAAGCGTTCTCGCAGCTATATCATCCGGTTGACGAAGAATCATCCGTCGTTGGATTTATTGATTGAAGCCAGAAGAGCGATCATGCAGCTTCGACCGCTGCCGGCGGGATAGTCAAAGACAACCGCGCACATATGGTCAAAGCGGGTTTTGCTGGTGAAGTGCGCCTAAAAACTGGCTTTCGGGCGTGTTTGGTAGCGATTGGAAGAAAATGGATCGGGCCGGAGTGAAATTTTTGTTAAAAAAATCTCCGCCAATCTAAAATACGTCCGCGCTTAATATTAGGCGGTGGATTTAGGGATGACGAAAGCTTTTTTATTCATACAAAACGTGATACATTTTAATGGATGCCGATCTTATCCATTTTTCTAACCTTGAGCGACTTTTAGAATCAAAAGGGATTGAATGTGCCTGTCTAAGCCAAGACGCAACGGGGTGAGTGTTGCTGACAGATGGATCTGCTCCCGTCTTACCATTCAGCGCCCAAGGCCTCTTTTTGTCTCTTCTTTTGTTTTGCTGATCCTCTGTTTTTTTTTATTTTCCAACCCTGCCGTTGCCCAGACGCCGGACCTTTTTTTCAGGGATGATCCTGAAAAACCATGGCATATTACCGCAGATGAAATCAAGTACGACGAAAAAGACGACTTATATATTGCCCAAGGGTCTGTCGTCATTACAAAGGGTGAAAAAAAGATCACCGCAGATTCGGTTCGCTTCTACCATAAAGCCATGCAGGCCCATGCCGCCGGGAACGTGATCATTACCACCGGAGAAGACACCCTCAACGGCAATCGGGTGGAACTTGATTTAAAAACCGAGACCGGAACCATCCATGAAGGCTCGTTGTTTATAAAGGAAAATCATTTTTATATCCGCGGCGACAAAATTCAAAAGACCGGCGATTCCACCTATATTGCCGAAAATGTCAGCATTTCAACCTGCGACGGTCAATCGCCCGACTGGAAAATAACAGGGAGAAATCTTGAGGTCACCATCGAAGGCTATGGTACCGTAACCCATGCCGCCCTATGGGCCAAAAAATTGCCGGTGCTCTACACGCCTTACCTTTTTTTCCCGGTTAAGCTGAAACGCCAGTCAGGCCTTTTACCCCCCCAGATAGGGCTTTCAGACCGCAAGGGATTCGAATATATTCAGCCCTATTTTTGGGCTATATCCGACAGCACGGACGCTACTTTTTTTCTCCACCACATGGCAGAGCGCGGCGAAAAGATCGGCGCTGAATACCGCTATATTTTAAAAGATTTATCGAAAGGAACGGCCCGGTACGATTTTCATGATGACAGACGGATCGACGACGGCACCGCAGATTCAAGTAAGGACTGGGGCTATGAAGATGACGCGGTCCTGAGGCCCAATTCCGATCGGTACTGGTTTCGAATGAAAAACGACCAGAAATTGCCCTACAATTTTAATGCCAAGATCGATCTGGATGTTGTCAGCGACCAGGATTATCTGACGGAGTTTAAGACCGGATATACAGGGTTTGATGAAACCAGCGCCTATTATTTTGACACCTTTGGTAGGGGTCTTGACGATTACAATGATACCACCCGGGTAAACAGCCTCAACATCAACAGAATCTGGCCCAACTTCAGCCTGAATGCCGAAACCCGCTGGAATGACAACGTCGTTTACCGGCGTCAGGAAACATCGGATCCTACTTTGCAGCAGTTGCCTAGCATTGGTCTTTACGCATCCAAACAATCCATTGGAGAGGGGCCTTTTTTTTATGACATGAATACCTCCTATACGTATTTTTACCGGGAAGAAGGCACAAAGGGGCATCGCGGGGATATCTATCCACGCTTCTACCTGCCATATAAATTTAAAAATTACCTGGCCATCGAACCGTCCTTAGGCCTTCGCGCCACCACCTGGTATACGGACCCGGATGAAACCGACACTTGGAAAGGAGACCGTTTCGACCAACGCGGCCTGTATGATGTCACGCTGGACCTCTCTTCCGATTTAAATAAAGTTTTTGCAGTTAAATTTAGAGAAATCGATCGAATTAAACATGCCTTGCGGCCCCAAGTCGTCTATGAATACATCCCTCACGTAGACCAGGACCAGTTCCCCTCTTACGATTCAATTGACCAGATCGCTGAAAAAAACCTGCTGACCTATTCCCTGACAAACCTCTTTACCTCAAGGTCAAAAAAAACAATCGATCAGACCCAAACCGACCTTGAAAAACAAGACAGCGTCCCCTCCCCTTATCTCTACCATCAGTTCTCACGCTTGAAGCTGCAACAGAGTTATGATATCAACAAGGCCAATGACCATGAACCGGAACCTTTTTCGCCGATTTCAGGCGAGTTCGATTGGGTCTTAAGTAAATATTTTTCACTCCAGGCGGACGCCAGCTGGACCCAGTATAGGAGTGAATTCCTGACCCATAATATTGCCACAAGCTTTTCGGACTCCCGCGGCGACCGCCTGTTTGTGGAACACCGGTATGCCCAGGGGCAAAGTGAAACGATTTACACCGATTTACGGGTCAACCTGACCCATGGGTTTTCCGCCTATAGCGACTATGAACGCAACATTTTAGACGGTAAAAAGATTCAATCCAGCCTGGGGGTTATTTACACTGCCCAGTGCTGGTCTTTAAATGTCCGTTACACTGATCAGGAAGCTGACCGCAAATTTGAATTTATCATTTCCCTGCGCGGCTTGGGTGAGGCGGGCACCAGTATTGCGGGGCGTTCCATCGAGACGCCGTTTAAATAAGGATTATCTCCAGAGATTAGTTGATAATCCGGAGAGGGTTCAAGGGTTCAGGTGAAATGCAAATAAGCTGTTAAACTGAGAAGCCGGGAAGAAGGGTAATCTCAAAAGGAAACTCCCCGATATCATAGCATCCACACATCCAGCAAAACGTGGAGCGTTTCCGAACCTTGAACCCTCGACCCCTTGAATCCTGGACCCCTTCTCCTGCCTGATTGGGAGAAGAAACGAAATTATCTATACTGTTTTACATGATATTCATGCTCAATAAAGGTAAAGCTATCAGGAACCCAATATGATCATCGTCAGAACACCCCTTCGCATCAGCTTTGTCGGCGGCGGCTCGGACCTGAAAAATTTTTATGCCAATGCGGACGGCAAGGTCATTTGCACGGCCATCGACAAATTCGTATACGCCATCGTCAAGGAACGCTTCGACGATATGATCTACATCAACTATTCCAAAAAAGAAACGGTCGAGCACGTTCATGAAATTCAGCACGACCTGGTCCGGGAAGCCATGAAGATGACCGGCGTTGAAAGCGGTGTCGAAATCACGACGCTGGCGGATATCCCCTCCTCCGGCTCTGGGCTGGGCAGCTCGAGCTCCATTACCGTGGCCCTCCTGCACGCACTGTATACCTACCGGAACCAATTGGTTACGGCCGAGCAACTGGCCGCCGATGCCTGCCGCATCGAAATCGACATTATGGGGAAACCCATCGGGCGCCAGGACCAGTATGCCGCAGCCTATGGCGGTATCAACAAATTCACATTCTGCGCCAATGATATTACCCAAAGGGAACCCATCCAGATGACAGGCCCCATCAGAAGGAAATTTTCATCATCGCTGCTGCTTTACTACACCGGCATCACGCGCAGCGCCAACGAAATCCTCAGCATGCAAAAAACAAACCTGCTTTCAACCCAAACGTTTCAGACCATGCAACAGATGGTCTCTCTGGTGGACCCCTTTACGGACGCGATGCGTAAAGGCGACATTCTCGCCTGCGCCGAGTTGATGGATAAAAACTGGCAGATGAAGCAGAAAATGGCAGCGGGGATTTCCAATGACCGCATCGGCGAAATGTACCGCACTGCCAGGAAAGCCGGGGCGCTTGCCGGAAAAATCGCCGGCGCCGGCGGCGGCGGATTTTTGCTGCTGATCGTGCCCAGGGAAAAACAGAACGACGTGTTCGAAGCCTTAAAAAGCTACCGGGAGCTGCCCTTTATGTTTTCAGAAAGCGGAAGCAAAGTCATCTTTGATGAACGTTCCTATACCAGCAAGTAAGCCTTTGGGGGTGTTGACTTGAACATATTGGTAACAGGCGGCGCCGGCTTTATCGGCTCCCACACGGTGGATGCCCTGCTTCGGGCAGGCTTTAACGTCCGGATACTCGACAATCTCCAGAAAACGGTTCATCCCAAGGGTATCCCCGGCTATATAAATCCCCGGGCTGAATTCGTAAAAGGCGATGTCAGGGATAAAGGGGACTGGGAAAAGGTGCTGAACGGAATCGATGCGATTTATCATTTTGCGGCCTATCAGGACTACCTGACCGATTTTTCAACTTTTTTCCATGTAAATGCCGTTTCCACTGCGCTGCTGTATGAAATCCTCGTTGAAAAAAAAATAACCTCAAAGATACGCAAGGTCATTGTCGCCGCCAGCCAGGCGGTGATGGGCGAGGGCCGCTACCGCTGTCCGGCCTGCTTTGAAAAAGACCCGCAGTTCAGCTACCCTGCCATTCGGCTCGAGACCCAATTGTCCCAAGGGCAATGGGACCATCGCTGCCACCGATGCGGACAGATGCTGGACTGGCAGCCGTCGGATGAAACCGTCGTCAATCCGTGCAACCCGTACGCCATGTCCAAATACTCACAGGAACAGATTGCGCTTCAGCTGGGGAAACGATACGGTATCCCGTCGGTTGTCATGCGCTATTCCATTGTCCAGGGCCCCCGACAGTCATTTTACAATGCATATTCAGGCGCCATGCGGATTTTTGCCCTGTCGCTCTTCTTTGACCGCCGGCCGATTATTTTTGAAGACGGCAACCAGGTCAGGGATTTTGTCAACATCCAGGACGTCGTGGACGCCAACCTGCTGGTTTTGGAAAAAACTGAGGCGGACGGCCGGGTATTCAATGTCGGGGGAAATCATGCCTGGACCGTAAATGCATTCTATAGAACCATGCAGACAGTGGTGGGACGAAACATAGAGCCGCTCGAGTCCGGCTATTACCGATTCGGTGATACCCGCCATATTTTTTCCGACATATCCAGGCTCACATCCCTGGGCTGGGTCCCGTCCCGGGATATCCGCAACAGTATCGCCGACTACTGGGAATACCTCAACACCCACAAAGAGACGGATAACATCCTGGAATTTGCTGAGAAGCAGATGAAACAGCAACAGGTCATACGACAGACCCAAAAGGCCCCATGAAAGCTTTTTTGTTAGCGGCCGGTATCGGCTCACGGTTAAAGCCCTATACGGATACGATCCCCAAGTGCCTGATCCCCATCCACGGGAAACCGCTCCTGCACATCTGGCTGGAATTGCTGGCCCGGCATGGGATCAAAGACGTTCTGATAAATATTCATCACTACCCCGAAAAAGTTGATGAATTCATCACCGGCATCCAACCGACCCTGCCGATCAACATAACCCCTTTCCATGAACAGACCCTGCTGGGCAGCGCCGGCACCATTGCCGCCAACCAAGCGTTTGTGAATGATTGCGATGATTTTATGATCGCCTATGCCGACAATCTCACCTGCATCAACTTATCCAACATGATGGATTTTCATCACCGCATAAAGACAAAGGGAGGTTTTTTTACGATGGGCCTGTTCAAATCCGCCAACCCCAGGGAATGCGGTATTGCGGTGATGGATCCGGAAAATAAAATTGTCAAATTTATAGAAAAACCGCAAAATCCTTTGGGGAATCTCGCCAATGGTGGTATATACATCACCACCAGAGAAATTTTCAGCTTTATACCCAAACCGACGGGTGCACCCATTGATATGGGATTTGATGTAATCCCCGCGCTTATGGGAAAAATGTTCGGCTATGAAATTAAAGAATATTTAAGGGATATCGGCACACCGGCGTCTTACCAAGCGGCTTTAGATGAATGGCCCCAACGAGACCTTTTAAAAAGGCTCACGTGTAGTGAGGAAAAATGAATATTCATGCATTTGCAACCCAATATTTAAACGGATTAAAAGGGGTTCTGGACGGATTTGATCATGCCTGCTTTGAAAAGGTAGTCTCCTCCATCCTGGATGCCTATGAAAAGGAAAAATATATATTCGTGATGGGCAACGGCGGCAGCGGCGCCACCGCTTCCCATTTTGCCTGCGATATCAACAAGGGCTGCTGTATGGATCTTGACAAAAAATTCAAGATGTTTTGTCTCAACGACAATATCCCTACCCTGCTGGCCCTGGCCAACGACGTTTCATACGATGTTGTCTTTGAGGAGCAGTTAAAAAACTTTTTCCGTCCGGGGGATCTGACCATCGGTATTTCCGGCAGCGGCAATTCGGAAAATATCATTCGTGCCATAAAATACGCCAATTTAAACGGCGGCCAAACCATCGGCCTTTGCGGGTTTTCAGGGGGTCGGCTTTCAGAGATGGCGGACATTGCCTTTATTGCGAACGTTGACGATATGCAAAAAATTGAAGACGTTCATGTGATCGTGGTCCATATGATCATGCAGGCCGTTCACAAAGCATTACACGACCGATAGCTGATGGAGTTCCGTTTCCGAAAGCCCCTTCTTTTCGGTCGGCGAATACGGTCCCAAAAGTGGATTCCGTTAGAGCAGAACCGGCCGTTTGAAGAACCCTGCAGTCCCGCCTTGGCGGGACGGGGTATACGCCCGCTGTTGCGGTTCAATCGGTTTTAACGCGAATTGGAATAAGCAGATGAACATAAGTAAATTAGTCCCCAACTGGTATGTGCTCCACACCAAAAGCAGATTTGAAAATGTGGTAAATGAAGCGCTTCAGAAAAAATCGCTCGAGGTTTTTCTCCCCAAAATAAAAGTCCCCAGCAAAAGGCGTGACCGAAAATTGATGATCCTTGTGCCGCTTTTCCCGGGATACTTGTTTGTGAAATCAATCCTGCATCCCCAGGCCCACCTTGAAATCGTCAAAACAGCAGGGGCCGTTCGCCTGGTGGGCAGCAAGGACGGACCGGTCCCGGTCGCAATGGATACCATCGAATCATTAAAAATTATGGTGTCCAGCGGTCAACCCGTTGCAACCGGCAGCCGCTTCCAAAAGGGAGACAGGGTTATGGTTGTTGCCGGACCCTTTGCCGGGGTAAACGGCATTTTCGTCCGCTACCGGGGAAAAGAGCGTGTGGTGGTGTACATCGAAGCCCTCGGCCAGTATGCCCAGGTTGATGTTAACGCTGAAGATATTGAAATTATTCCAAAAATACTATCAAGGCAGAAATGACCGCCGTTGACGAAAACAAAAGCAGCGCCAAAAAATATAAAGTTCTGGTGGCTGTGGATTTTTCCCCATCCTCTGCACGCGCGTTAAGGATGGCAAAATCCATTATGGGGCAGAAGCCGGACCGGATTGTGGTAATCCATGTCATTGATCATAACTTTATTGAACGGTGCATCAGCAATCAGATCGGAACGGAAAGCCATATAAAAAAAACATTGTTTCTCCAGGCCAAAAAACAGCTTAAAGATTTTCTGCGCGAAGAAGGAATGATTGCCGAACCTGTCGAAGAAATAATATGTGAGGGAATCCCTTTTCTTGAAATCAATAAAAAGGCTGTTGAAATAGGCGCCGACATGGTCATCATGGGAAATCGGGGCAATTCCGGCGACATGCAAACGATTTTCTTCGGAAGTACGACTGAACGGGTTTTAAGATTTATGAGCCGTCCGGTATTATGTGTTCCCATAGCGGAAGATTGAAAACCCTATAATCCGTATCAAAACCTCAAATCAGGCTTGATCTCGCTTAAAAGCGGGACAACGCAGCTATCCGGTCGCAGAGGGGGTTTTAAAACGGATTCTAATGACATTGTAATAACAATCAGTTAGATATCATTTAGCTGTTGACTTCCGGTAAGGTTTTGTTTTATAAGAAGATTGTGAAATGGTTTTGGGCCGTTATTGCTTATAAGGAGGATGTATGAACAAATTGGAACTTATTTCCGCATTGAAAAATGAAGCGAATATTTCCAAATCAGAAGCGGCAAGGGTCGTTCAAATATTTTTCGATAACATGGCGGATGCCCTGGCCCAAGGAGAACGTGTGGAGATACGTGGACTGTGCAGTTTTTTTGTAAAAGAATACAAAAGTTATACCGGCCGGAATCCAAAAACTGGCGAAAAAGTCATTATCAAACCCAAAAAACTTCCGTTTTTCAAATCCGGTAAAGAACTGAAAGAACGGGTTGATTATTAAATTAGTGCCTGGATTCGAGTCAATAACCGGCCAGAAACAGCCCATCCGAATTTTAGCGACACTGTTGCGCAGGGGCATGATACCGCATGCCTTGCTTTTTTGCGGAATTGACGCCGCCGGCAAAAGGTCGGCTGCCGTGACGGTTGCCATGTCCTGCAACTGTCTCAACCGGCCCGTGCAAGCATCCCAGTCCGACCCCCCCCTTTCCGTTTCCGATGATGTGTCTTTCGATGACGTCAATCCCTGCGGAGACTGCATTAGCTGCCGGAAAATACTATCTGACAATCATCCCGATATTCTCAGCATTTCACCGTCAGGACCGATCATTCGCATCGCTCAGGTGCGGACACTTTGTGAATCGCTGTCCATGAAACCGTATGAGGCCAGACGGCGTTTCGTGATTATTTCGGATGCCCAGGCCATGAACCCTGAAGCGGGCAATGCCCTCCTCAAACTGTTGGAAGAACCCCCCGACCGGACCATTTTTATCTTACTGGCCCCCCAGACATCCGACCTGCTCCCGACAATTGCATCGCGCTGCCAGCATGTCCATTTTTATCCGGTTCCCGGAAAAGAGCTGCAAAAGCTGCTGATGGAAAAAGAAAACCTGCCGCCGAATGAGGCGGCGGTCATCGCTGTCCTGGCCAACGGGGATTATGCCAAAGCCCTTGCTTTAAGCAGGCCTTTTAAAGGAACCGACTGGCACCATTGGCGCCACTGGCTCCTGGATGCCAGTGGCCTGAAAAGACCGGCCGAACTATCGAAAAGACCGATCGGGCTTCAGCTGATGTTTGCCGAACAGCTGGCATCCAACAAAGAAATTCTATTGGACGCCCTGGAAGTCTTAAAAGCTTGGCTGCGGGATCTGGTAATTTATAAATTTTGTCCGGATAAAGTCATCAACACGGATCTTGTGGACACAATCCGGAATGCTTCACAAACGGAATCGGTATCAACCTTAATTCTAAAAATTGAAACCATCCAAACGGCACAGAAATCGATTCGGGGCAACAGCAATGCCCGCCTGACGCTGGAAGCCATGATGCTGAAAATGGCATGTTGAAAAAAATCATATATTAACTTATACTTGTAAATTATGGCGCGTCGGATCCGTTGGCTGCACCATATTTTATATAACCGAATGAAACTATTATGAAAAAAGTTGTTGGTATCCGATTTAAGCCCGCAGGCAAAGTATACGACTTTGATTGCGGCGCATTTGTCCTAAAGCGTGGCGATCATGTCATCGTAGAAACCGAGCAGGGGATTGGGTTTGGCACGGTTATAGTCTCACCGGTTTCCCGTGAGGAGAGCGCGTCCGGTCGGCCGCTGAAAAAAGTATTTCGCCTGGCCAATGAAAATGATTTCAGACAAATTCAAAAAAATCTGGGGACGGAAAAGCGTGCCCATGAATTCTGTGCACGGTCCATCAAGGAACTCAAACTCCACATGAACCTCTTTTCCGTCGAAATCACTTTCGACGGCAGTAAATTAACTTTCTTTTTTACGTCCGAAGGCCGGATCGATTTTCGACAGCTTGTCAAAAGGCTTGTCAAAGAGTTTGATGTCCGCGTGGAAATGCGTCAGGTGGGTATTCGCAATCAGGCCAAAATGTGCGGCGGGATCGGGAGATGCGGCCGTAAAATTTGCTGCTCGACCTTTATCGAAAAGTTTGACCCGGTTTCCATCCGAATGGCAAAAGAGCAGAGTCTTTCTCTGAACCCCACCAAGATCTCCGGTCAGTGCGGTCGCCTGATGTGCTGCCTGACATTTGAATACGACACGTATATGGCCCTAAAAGAAAAGTTTCCGAAACCAAACAAATCTGTAATCACCAAAAGCACGAAAGGCAAAGTGCTCCGTCACAACGTTATCTGTAACCGGCTGACGATTCGTGATGATGAAGGCCATGAGGTAGAAATCGGACTGGAAGATATCATCACGGTTGAAGATTAGGAGCTATCATGTCAGAGACATTTTACATAACAACCCCCATTTATTACGTTAATGCAAGACCCCATCTGGGGCATGCCTACACGACCATTGTGGCGGACGTTGCCGCCCGGTTTCATTCCATGACCCGTAAAGAAACTTTTTTTCTCACCGGTACGGATGAACATGGCGACAAGGTTGTCCGGGCCGCCAAGGCTGAAAACTTAAGCCCCAGGGTCTATGTCGATAAGATAAGCACGCTGTTCAAAGCGTTGTGGCCGGAACTCAATATCAGCAATAGTGCGTTCATTCGGACAACGGATCCCGCCCATATCGGCGTAGTGGAGAGGGTCCTCCAAAAGATTTATGATGCCGGTGATATTTATTTCAGTGAATATGAGGGGCTCTATTGCTTTGGCTGCGAACGGTTTTATACCGAGCGGGAACTGGTGGGCGGCAAGTGCCCCGATCACGAAACCGAACCGGAAGTTATCAAGGAATCCAATTATTTCTTTAAAATGAGCCGCTACCAGGACTGGCTCATCGAGCACATTACCCGAAATTCGGACTTTATCCGCCCGGAACGATACCGCAATGAGGTTCTTTCTTTTCTTAAGGAACCCCTTGAAGACCTCTGTATTTCGCGCCCCAAAACCCGTCTCGAATGGGGAATTACGCTCCCATTTGACAATAACTATGTTACCTATGTCTGGTTCGATGCCCTCCTCAATTACATTTCTGCGCTGGGATATCCCGACGGCGACCGCTACCAAAAATTCTGGCCGAACGCCCAGCACATTGTTGCCAAGGATATTTTAAAACCCCACGGCATTTACTGGCCCATCATGCTCAAGGCCGCCGGCATCCCTTTATACAAACATCTCAATGTGCATGGGTACTGGAATGTGGACCAGAGCAAGATGTCTAAATCCATCGGCAATGTGGTGGAGCCCCTCGAGCTTAAAAACGTATACGGGCTGGATGCATTTCGATTTTTCCTGATGCGTGAAATGGCTTTCGGGCTCGATTCCAGTTTCAATGAAGTGTCACTGATCAACCGCATCAATTCAGATTTGGCCAATGATTTGGGAAATCTTTTCAGCCGTGTCCTGGCAATGGCACATAAGTATTTCAACGGGGTGATCCCGGCGGTGGATCCCGAGGTCGAAAAGGAGTTCACCCTCGAGCTGGAACAGGACGCCATGAAGGCCATCGCGGCATACGAAAGGGATATGGAATCTTTTGCTTTCCATAAGGCCCTGGCAACCGTTTGGGAATTCATTAATCAGATGAACAAGTACATTGATGTCACCGCCCCCTGGGAGCTGGCAAAGAAGAAATCAAGTCTGAAACAGCTTGAGGCGGCCATCTATAATCTCCTGGAAGGGCTGCGGATAATTTCCGGACTGATTTACCCCATCATGCCCGGCACCGCCGAAACCATGCAAAAGCATTTGGGGTTGGAACCGGATCCTGCCGCTTTCAAACTGGATTATCTAAAAAGCTGGAAGTCGATTCAACCCGGGTTGAAACTCCCGAAATCAGTCACCCTTTTTCCCCGCATCGATCCGGAAAAACATCAAACCGGTGCTCAAACCGATGACGGGTCCGCCCAATTATCTGTTGCCATCAAACCCGAAATCAGCATAGAAGAGTTTCGCAAAGTCGACCTGCGGGTAGCGACCGTTTTACAGGCCGAACGGATTCCCCGGGCCAAAAAATTGTTGCGGATTGAAATTGACCTCGGCGAAAAAAGAACCATCATTGCCGGAATCGCTGAAAGCTATGAGCCCGAAGATTTGATAGGCAAACAGATCATTGTCGTTGCCAACTTGAAACCCGCAAAAATCATGGGGATACTATCCAATGGAATGTTGATTGCCGCATCTGAAAAAGGCAAAACAGTGGTCGCAACGCTGGACAAGAAAATAACACCGGGAACAGCCTTGAATTAACCCGAACCGTTGAATTTCTTTGCCGGCTTGCAAGCAATATGAACGGAAACTGCTATCGGATCTAATATGGAACCCATCAATCCGGAAAATACTCATTGGCGAAAATATCAGCTGCGCCTGCAAAGAACAAGCGCCCGAAAATCCCTTTGGAAGACCGCTGCCAAATACTTTTTGCTGTTTTTTTTATTTATTTTTTTTGTCTATGGAATTGACCGCAGGCTGGGCGACGCCACCAGTTTTTCGGACTTGAAAAATATTTCCTTTGGAACCAGGGATCCGGGTGCGTCAAACGATAATGAACCCCAGCAGCCGAGTAAAAATGAGCTGCGCGCGTTATTGGATGCAACCCGCTTTACCAATTTGACGGAAAAAAGTTTTGATTTCGTTCTCGACGGGAAAAAATTACAGGTTGAAACGAGCCTCGACATGTCGCTGCAACTGTTCCTTCAGGAACGATTGAATCCCGCCACGTCCCGTTATATCGGAATTGTCGTCATGGATCCCGCAACCGGAAAAATATTATCCATGGCGGGTTATGACAAGGATGCGCCGGACAGCAACCCCTGTATCGACAGCATATTCCCGGCAGCCAGCATATTCAAGATTATCACCGCGGCCGCGGCCATCGAAAAGCTGAATGTCGATCCGGCTTCAGAATTCACCTACAATGGCAGAAAGCATACGTTGTATAAATCGCAGCTGCGCGAAAAAACGAACAAGTACACCAACCGGATAACACTGATGGACTCATTCGCACAATCGGTCAATCCGGTCTTCGGCAAATTGGGAGCAAACTCCCTGGGCGGAACGGTTTTAGAGGAATACGCCGAGGCCTTCGGGTTCAACCATCCCATTGAATTCGAAATACCCGTTGTTGCCAGTACGGCCCATTTTTCAGATGAACCCTACCACTGGGCCGAAATTGCCAGCGGTTTCAATCGCAAGACAACCATGTCGCCGCTCCACGGCGCCATTCTCACGGCAGCGATTATCAATGGGGGCATATTGATGGAGCCCTCCATCGTTAATCAGATAACGGATGAGACCGGCACGATAATTTATCGCAGCCACCCCCAGGCCGTCAACCAGGCCATCACGCCCCAAGCTTCCGAAATGATGAACAGTCTGATGGAGGCGACCATAACATCGGGAACCGCCCAAAAGATTTTCAAAGGGCACCGCCGGGACCGCGTCCTGTCACGGCTTCATATGGGCGGCAAAACCGGCTCCATCGACAACAAAATCGGTGATGCCCGGTTTGACTGGTTCGTCGGATATGCGGAAGAGATAGCGGGGGATCAGAAAATTGTCATATCGGCGGTGGTCGCCCATGAAAAATATATCGGCATCCGCTCCGCCGAATATGCCCGTATGGCGATAAAACATTATTTCAAGGACTATTTCACTAAAGACAAAACTAAAACGGATCGTGAACATCGCTCGTAACAAGGTGATTTCCCATCCTTAACGCATTGACTGAGGAGAGAGGCTATGCCCGGTTTTGAATGGTTCGGCAGCGAAGAACGCAAAGAAGTTCAAGATGTACTGGATACCGGCGTGCTTTTCCGGTATGGGTTTGATCAGGCCCGTAAAGGACACTGGAAAGCAAAAACGTTTGAATCCGACCTGTCTAAACGGATCGGGTCCGCCCACTGCCACCTGTGCGCCAGCGGAACCGCCGCCGTCAACACCGCTTTGGCTTCCTGCGGTGTCGGGGCCGGCGATGAAGTTATCATCCCGCCCTTTACATTTATTGCATCCGTAGAGGCCGTCTTAACCGCCGGCGCGGTCCCTGTTTTTTCAGATATCGATGAAACCCTTTGTTTGGATCCGGATGCCCTGGAGGCGGCGTTGACCCCCCGCACCAAGGCGGTCATGCCGGTTCATATGTGCGGGGCCATGGCCCGCATCGACGAACTCAAATCTTTTTGTGATCGCAAAGGGTTGATCCTCATTGAAGATGCCTGTCAGTCCCTGGGCGCTCTATTCAATGGAAAAGCGGTGGGGACTTTCGGCCAGATGGGCTGCTTCTCCTTTGATCCCGTCAAAACCATTACCTGCGGCGAAGGCGGCGCCATTGTAACCGACAGCCCCGATCTTTATTCCATTGCTTCGGCATACGCCGACCATGGCCACGACCATGTCGGCAATGACCGGGGGATCGAAGGGCATCCGATCCTGGGAACCAATTTTCGCATCAGTGAACTGAACGCCGCCGTTGGCGTGGCCCAGCTGAGGAAACTGGACCGCATTCTGGAAAAACAACGCAGCAACAAAAAAGTTCTGAAAGACGCCATGGACGGCCTGCCGGGGGTCAGTTTTCGAAAACTTCCGGACAAAAGCGGTGATTCAGCCACATTCCTTTCTTTTTTTATGCCGGATAAAAACAAGGCGCGCTCCCTGATACGGGCGTTCTCGGCCGCCGGGATTGATTCCTGCTTCTACTGGTACGACAACAACTGGCATTACATTCGGAATTGGTCCCATTTTAAAAATTTGAGCGCCCCGGCGCCGCTCCCTCTTACGCTTCTGAAAAATTATCCGGATTATAACGCCATCGATATCGCCGCATCGGATGGGATTATGAGCAGGGCCATATCCATGCAAATCAAACTGTCCTGGTCTGAAGCGGATCTGAACGGACGCATCGAAAAACTGCAAAAGGTTTTCAAGGATTCAATGCTGTCGGCCTGAATAGGGGTTTAGCCTGCTAATTCTTTTCCGCCGGCTTCACGTCCGGGAACTTTCCGCCCGGTCGCATCAACCTGATTAACATCGAACAGAAGGAAAAAATATGTTTCGAAATTTTAAACTGGTACAAAATGTCGTTTTTGGCAGGGGATCTTTTACCCAACTTGAAGACATACTCCTCAATAAACATAAGAACACCCCAAGCGTTCATGTCTATATGGTGGATGGTGTGTTTCAAAACAGTGACTTCAGTCGGCGCATTCCGGCAAAAAATAAAGACCTGCTCCTGTGGGTGGATGTGGCGGATGAACCCAAAACCGTTTATGTGGACAGTTTAACAGAGCAGGTCAAGGATCGGTTGAAAAAAGCGCCCGGCGGCCTGCCGGCAAGTGTCATCGGAATCGGCGGCGGCAGCACAATGGATCTTGCCAAAGCGGTCTCTTTGATGCTGACCAACCCCGGTTCTTCCGCTGATTATCAGGGCTGGGACCTTATTAAAAACCCGGCCGTCTATCATGTTGCCGTGCCGACGCTGTCAGGAACCGGCGCCGAGGTTTCCCGGACCACCGTATTGACCGGACCCATAAAAAAACTAGGGATCAACTCGGATTATACCGTCTTCGATCAGATCGTTCTCGATCCCGAACTCGTCGCCGGTGTGCCGATTCAGCAGCGGTTCTATACCGGCATGGACTGCTATGTTCATTGCGTCGAATCTTTGACCGGAACTTACCTTAACGCCTTTAGCCAGGCGTACGGCGAAAAAGCGATGGATCTTTGCCGGGAAGTTTTTCTGACCCCGGGGCCGGACAGCGATGACAAGCTCATGATGGCTTCCTATTTCGGCGGCATGAGCATCGCCTATTCACAGGTCGGTATCTGTCATGCCCTTTGCTACGGACTTTCATACGTGCTCGGTGTACACCACGGCATCGGCAACTGCATCGTGTTCGACCGTCTTGGGGAATATTACCCCCAGGGTGTCCGGGAATTTCGCGAAATGATGGATAAAAACAGCATCGAGCTGCCCCGCGGGCTGGTCGCCGGCGTTGATGGCGCAGGCCTGGAGAAAATGGTCGATATCGCCCTGACGCTGGCGCCCCTGTGGGAAAACGCACTGGGACCCGACTGGAAAAATATAATGACACGCGACAAGATCAGATCGCTTTATCTGCAGATGTAAATACAGAGTCCTGATCAGAGGGCCAGGCTTTGGTTATCCCCAAAGGGGATTTGCCTTGTTTGGATTGCATTCACTTAATAAAATTACAAATACAAGGTAAACATGGAATCGGCAACCAAATTTAAATTTTTGATCCCAAGCTTACTTACAAAAATTCGCTCCTGTTTTTCCGTCCGGATTTTTTGGGGCCGCCACCCGGCACTGGTCCCCGACCAGGCCATCATATTTTTCCCCTGCCGGGCGAATCTCATTTGCTGCGGCTTTGCGGGCATTGTCGCTTTTAAAAACAAAAAGCGCCCGGACGATAGGTTTGAAACAGCCGCATTGGCTGAGATCGTCGACCGGATACAGAAAAATGGGTTTAGCGCCTGCAAACAGCACAATCTGTCCATCCCTGAACAATATCTGGGCGGCAGCACCCTGATCGATGCATTATGGCAAAAAGTAAGAAGCTTAAAAACCGAGGCCTGTTTTTTTAGCGTTTTCTCAGATTTTAAAATTCAAAAGACACTCGCCGCCGTTTCCGATCAATTAGACGCCGTCATCGCAGTTGAACAAGACCAGTCCGATCGACAAATGGGGGCCATGGAACCCCATCAGGCCATGACCGTCTCAAGCCGGATTGAGAATTTACTGGACATCAGATGGGCTTTGAAAAACGAAATTTTGGAAAATTTAACCCAAATAAAGGAACTGCTCCATCCGGACAATCTGCCGCCGTCCCCTTCCGCCTTGACTATTTTTAAGGAAATCAATTCGGTTCTGAACAGCATCGATCGCCTGGAGGTCAGGGGGCGGGATTCAGCCGGTGTATCCCTCATGCTCACCCTTGGCCAAAAAGAATTTAAAGCTTTCAGAGAACAAATTGAAAAACGCAACCTGCTGGATGGATTTCAGCAGCGCTGCCGGCAGGATGTCCTGGTCAACAGGGGCATCTGCATCCGGAAGGGGAATGGTACGCCTGCCGGCGCTCCCGTATCCATCACCCTTACTTACAAAGTCGCCGCTGAAATTGGGCGATTGGGAGACAATATCCGGTTTCTGCGCCGGCAGATCAAAGGGGATTTGATCCTTCATGAATTGGTCCTATTTCCGAATACCGGGCACACCGTATTGTCGCACACCCGCTGGGCCTCTGTCGGGGCTATCACCGAAGCCAACTGCCATCCGGTGGACAATGCCACCCTGCTAAACCGCTCCGGCAAAAATGGAAACATTTATATCTGTTTAAACGGGGACATTGATAACTATCTGGCGTTAAAATCCACCTTTGAAAGCAACGGCGGTCGGATCCATGACGAAATCACCACCGATACCAAAATCATTCCCCTGCAGATCGAAAAATACCTAAATGCCGGCTGTACCCTCACGGACGCATTTCGCCGCGCCGTCAATGATTTTGAAGGATCCCATGCCATTGCGATGCATTGCGACCTTTCGCCGGGAAAAATTTTTCTGGCCCATAAAGGCAGCGGCCAGGCCATATTTGTCGGTCTGGCGCCGGATCACTACATGCCCGCTTCCGAAGTATACGGCTTCATTGAAGAGACCCCGGCGTATATCAAGATGGATGGGGAAAAGGTCATTGAGGGAGCAAACGGCAGCACCCATGGCCAGATATTTATCCTGAGCCAGGAATCCAGCGGTTCCCTGGATGGTATTCAGGCCATGTTTTATGACGGCACCCCCATTGCGTTAACCGAAAAAGATGTCAAAAAAACGAATATTACCACCCGGGATATCGACCG
This sequence comes from Desulfobacterales bacterium, assembly GCA_029211065.1. Taxonomy (NCBI): domain Bacteria; kingdom Pseudomonadati; phylum Thermodesulfobacteriota; class Desulfobacteria; order Desulfobacterales; species Desulfobacterales bacterium. The sequence goes on along the minus strand of JARGFK010000012.1, from coordinate 46,414 downwards.
CCAGGACTATTCTCATTATTTTTTAAAGGAAATTTCAGAATCGCCGAAATCAGTTGAAAAGACGCTCGAAAACAGATGGAAAATCAAGGCGAGTGATCCCTTGCAATATGATCTTGTTCTGGATGCGAAAACGTTTCCGGATTCTCTGAAATCGTCGCTGCTTGTAAACAAAATAAGGCGTGTTTTTTTCGTCGGCCAGGGAACCGCCGGTGTTGCCGCGCTGGCCTGCTCCAATATTTTTAAATATTACCTGGGCGACCCCTTATTCCAGATCAGCGCATTGAAATCTTCCGAACTCAGCGGTTTTCAGCTGCATGAGGATGATGAACCCGACTGTCTGGCGGATACCCTTGTGATTGCCATCAGCCAGTCCGGTACGACCACAGATACCAACCGCACAATCGATATGGTCAGAGAAAGAGGCGCCCACACCATCGCCATCGTCAACCGGAGGGATTCGGATATCACATTCAAGGTTGATGGTGTCATGTATACCAGCAGCGGGCGCGACATTGAAATGTCGGTAGCATCCACCAAGGCTTTCTATTCTCAGATTGTGGCCGGCGCCCTGTTGGGCCTCACCATCAGCCGCCTGAAAGGCTGCCGCGACGACCAATTCGTATCCACCGAACTCAAACACCTGATCGCGCTGCCCGGCCACATGAAAACGGTTTTAATGAAAGGTGCCGCCATTGAAAAATCCGCCCGGCGCCTTGCGGTAACCAAAACCTACTGGGCGGCCGTGGGAAGCGGCCCCAACAAGGCTGCCGCAGATGAAATTCGAATCAAACTGAGCGAACTTTGCTACAAGACCATTTCATCCGACTACATTGAAGACAAGAAGCACATCGATCTTTCCTCGGAACCCCTCATTATCGTCTGCGCCGCCGGTTCAAGGGGGACGGTCATTGGCGATATCATCAAGGACACGGCCATCTTCCAGGCCCATAAGGCAACCCCGGTCGTCATAGCCGACGAATCCGAAAACAGATTCAATCCCTATGCCGCCGATGTGTTTCACGTTCCGAGCGCAAGCCCGCACCTGGCGCCGATTCTGAACACACTGGTGGGGCACCTCTGGGGTTATTACGCCGCCCTGGCGATCAATGAAGGATCCGTATTTTTATATCATTTCCGTGAAAGCATTCAACAATCCATTGACGATTACGCCAAGAAGGGACTCGATGTTTATGAAGTGGTTCTGGAAAATACGTTCAGAGAACGGATCGCACAATTTTACGTTGAGTTTAAAAAGTTAAAAGATCAAAACCGTTTTCACACGGCCATGGGTGTTGAGGATGCTTCGAACCTGACGCTTTTGTTGAAATATCTCTCCGGAAGACTTCCGGCATCTGATTTCGAGAGCGATTTTAACATCAAAGGCACGGCCTTTAACATGATCCAATCCCTTTTCAAGTGTGTCGGAACCGCGATCAACGCCATGGCCCGTCCGGTAGATGCCATCAAGCACCAGGCCAAAACCGTAACAGTGGGAACCAGCCGCATCGGCGAAAAAGTGGAAGGCATCCTATTTGACGCTCTGGCGGCATACGATTTCAAAGCCTCCCATCTGACAAACAGCAACATAATCGTATTGAGGAACCTCCAGGGCATAACGGCAAAAATCAACGGAGCCATTCTTTACCGGATCGCCGGGTTGAATCTTTTGGGAGAAATTACCCCGCAAACAACCATCGAGGTCTTAAAAAAGGAAGGCGTGCTGGCGCAACTGCCCTCCCGGGTCGAAGCCGACCGGACGCTGAAGGGGACCAAGCAGATCATTGTGCGCCAGGGAAACGTCTATATCGGCAAAGGGCGTAAAGACGATCGCAGTATTATCATTATCCCGATCATTTCCACCGCTTCCGCAACAGGCGGGTTGATTGAACACCTGCTGCTGTTAACGATCTCTTTCAGGGAAAATATTCCCCTCCCGGTTAAAATCAAAGCCCTGGGCGGCAAATACGAACACATCAAAAATATTGTTCAGGAAAACAGCATCCCCTGGTCGGATCAGCACCTTGAACTGGTTGAGATTCAAAACCTTTTTGGTATTTCCGCCGAAAAGATCAGCGAGTTCATTGTTTCCCGCTTAAACGGCACCCATTCCTAATCCTGCGCCACGTCTGCACCCTGAATGACGTTATGAATCGTCTCGGAATAATTTTGACAAATTGCCCGCCTAAGCGGGAATGACGGAATGGCATTCTCAGAGAATCGTCGGAAATATTTTATAACAAATTTCTGGGACACGACACTAGAGGATCTCCGACGCGTAGACAAATGAGATATCGCGATCATCTAATTTGTTTACGAATTTTTCAATTGCCTGGGCGGTTTCAGGATAGGGGTGACCGATGCCCACCGCCCGGCCATAAACCTGGGCGTGTTGCCGAAGCTTGAACAGCTGACAAATGATGGCGGATTCATCCACGATATTATCCAAAAAGATGTTGCGGCAGGCTGCCGAAAGATGAAGCTCCAAGGCCGTTCGATAGGCTTTGGAGCGGCTTGAGGTGAGACTGTCCACAAAGAAAAGATTTCTCTCTTTGACAACGCTGAGGGTTTCAAGGATCTCCTTGCGGCAGGAGGTAAAACGCGAACCCATGTGGTTGTTGACGCCGATGGCATAAGGCACCCCGGCAATATTTTCATTCATAATTTCAATAATCTGGCTTTCGTCATAGCCCACATAAAGGGCTCCCGGACCCGGATCAAATTCGGAATTGTACGGCTCCATCGGTTGATGCAGCATGATCTCATGTCCGCGATAGCGCAGTTCAACAGCCAAATTATAGGAATTCCGAAGCCGCGGCAGCACCGCAAAGGTAATGGGAATCCCCGGCTTTAAAAACAGTCTGGCCACCGTGTTGCTGTATCCGATATCGTCAATGATCACTGCAATGCGGGGGTTGTTTTTCAAATTATTAGGGGGAATTTCCTGGGCGAACACTTTAGGAAAATAATCCAGTCCCAATAAATTTCCGGCCAGCAAAGAGGCGCTTTTGATTAAAAAGTTCCGTCGATCCATGTTATTTTCCTTGCAAAGTCATGGATACGCCTATGATAATTTGCGTATTTATTTAGAGGGCCAGACAATTTTTTAAAGGTGTGATGCTTTTTGGAGTCTATACAATATATAGATACCCTCGTCAATATAAAATACCATATATTGGTATATTGCCCTGTTCACTCAAATATGTCTTTTGCCAAATCAATCAACCGGCGCTTCGCATACGCCGGCACATGTAAATGTCCGATTTTCTTGACACCGCGCGCTTCACGACCTTATATTGAAACATATGGAACAAAAGGAAGGTGAAGGGTCTTTATGGCCAATGGTTAAAACCGGTCGACTGTGATTCGAAATCAAATATCAACGCCACAATTTTAAAAAGGAATTCATAATGAAGATTTTTATTGATAGCGCCGATTTAGACGAAATAAAGCAGGGGTATCTTTGGGGAGTTGCCGACGGCGTCACAACCAACCCGAGCCTCTTGAAACAAGCAGTAGAAAAACGCGTTAAGTCCGGGGAAAAGCTCGATCTGAAAGCGTATATCAACCATATTCTGGAAGTTGCCCGGGAAACACCTGTCAGTCTTGAAGTGACGGAGGTTACCACTGATAAAATGTTTGCGCAGGGCCGGCGCCTGTATGACCTGTTTAATCCGACAGCGGGAAATGTGTACATCAAAATTCCGGTCAATCCGGCTTTCAAGGCAGAGGATTCGACCCATTTCGACGGCATTATCGCCATTAAAAAACTGACCGGTATGGGAATACCGGTAAATGCAACCCTGATTTTCACACCTGAACAGGCACTTCTGGCAGCTAAAGCCGGGGCCGCTTTCGTCAGTCCTTTTGCCGGCCGCATCGATGATGACATCCGAAAAAAGGCCGGATTAACCGTCGACAAAACCGCTTATTATCCGGCGGAAGGCATCCAGACCGACGGCAAATATCTCGAAGACAACGGTGTTATATCCGGGATTGATCTCATAGAGCAGTGTGTTCAGATTATCGGGCACTATAACTTCAAAACAGAGGTGCTGGCAGCTTCGTTAAGAAACCCCAGGCAGGTTCGAGAGGCGGCCCTGGTGGGCGCCCATATCGCCACCCTGCCGTTTGGTGTCATTCAGGACATGCTAAAACATCACAAAACATTTGAAGGGATGAAAAACTTTACCGATGATATCGTCCCGGAATATGCTGACATAAAATAAACGGAACGTTTATTTTATGTCTGAAAATCCTTTTAAGAAACTGGCCGTTGTCATGGCCAAGGAACCGGTTCCCGGAAAAGTCAAGACGCGACTGACGCCGCCCCTGACCCCCCGGGAAGCCGCCGATGTCTACCGCTGTTTTCTTCAGGACCGCCTGCTGGCTATGGGTGCATTGTCTGAAGTGGACATCGCCCTGGCATATACCCCTTCCCGCGCACTAAAGCCCTTTATTGATTTCTGCCCGGAAAATTTCGGCCTTTTTGCCCAGCACGGTCGGACCCTCGGCGAAAAACTGTGTCACATCTTCCAGGAAAAGCTGTCGGAAGGGTATGATGCCGTATCGGTCACGGGTAGTGATTCCCCTGATTTGCCCAATCGACTGATCCGGACGTCCTTCGACCGCCTGCTGGTACAAGGGGCTGATCTTGTTCTGGGACCATGCCCTGACGGCGGCTACTATCTCATCGCAGCGACAAAACTTTATCCGGAACTCTTTTCAGGTATCCCCTGGAGCACGGATAAGGTTCTTGCCGCAACACTGAAAAAAGCTGCCGCGTTGGGTCTGAAAACAGAATTGCTGCCCCCTTGGAGAGACCTGGATACGTTTCAGGATCTGGTTCTATACCATCAAAACTGTTTGCGCCGAAAAAGGGATGCAAACGGTCCCGGAAAAATTACCTATTCATTTTTAATAAATCTGCTGAAACTGCAGCAAAGATGAAAATCCATTTCTGAATCCCGTCCATAGCATTCAATAAACCCTGATGATGCAACTACCGGCAAACTTCGCTTTGCGTATGCTAAAAATAATTTTCATAGTCGAAAATTCGTGCCGTCACATCGAAGACGAACCCGAAGGGACTTGTATTGTTGTCCAGCGGTATTATTATCTAACATAAGCGTTTAGGCAGTAAAAGTGGAAATAAGGGGCAAACCGTATCCCTGATATTTTCCTTTCAACTGCTTCACAGCGATTGCCCTAAAGGAGGTGATCATTATGGCAACTGAAAGATATAAAATCCCTGCGGATGTATGTTCTTATGTTGATGAAGAAAAAGGCAACTTAAAACTTGAGATATCAATCCCAGGCGTTAAAAAAGAAAATATCCAGCTTAAAATGCTGGAAGACAGCTTTAACCTCACAGCGCCAAGAGAGGATTTTGACTATGTCACAACGGCTGCTTTTTGCTGCCCGGTAAAGCCGGAAAATACCGATGCAACCTACGAAAACGGCATTTTGAAAATTGTTGTGCCATTTAAAGATCCCATGGACAATGCGGTTCAGGTGAGCATTCACTGACATAAAAACCGGCCGATCCCTTTCGGCTGTAAACGGTAAAAATTACGCAGGACTAAACAAAAAAGGGGCCGCATCCGTTGAATATGCGGCCCCTTTTATTAATCGTCTCGGAATAGTTCTAACGAATCACAGCCTCTCGCCCTGCCCTTTCCACATTGAACCCTGGACTCCGGTCCATGTAAAATCAGAGGAGATGACATATCGGGCAGGCGGATTGCCCCTTGGCGGGGTTTACGATGTTTCCTTCAGTTTAAAAGCCTTCGGTCTTCAGCCTGTGCAATATCAACAACAGGAGGCGCCTTTTTTTTCAATGATACAGCAGCAGGCATCGTTTGTTCTTCCCAGGGCCGAATTGATGACGGCGGCGGCGCACCCCACCCCTGCCTCCACCGTGATGGCTTCGGTGGGACAATTGCCGGCACACGCGCCGCACTCCATACAGTCGTCCCGATTCAGCAGATGAGCCGTTCCATTGTTCATGGCAATCACCCCCTGGGGGCAGACCTCGATACAGATCCCGCAGCCCACGCATTTATCCTCTGAAAGCGCCAGCGTCACCACGTCCTTTAAATAATGATATTGACCCATGACACACTCCCTAAACAAGATCTAATTTACAAAACGGGCGCCTATCCACAACCCCAAGCCCAGCACCCCGGCGCCGATCTGAAAAGGGACCGCCCATCGCATCTCTTTCTTGACTCCTGAAAGGGATGTATAGGTGGAGGCCCCGGTAAAATTCATGGCTAAATAAGAAGATAAGGCCGGAATTAGAAAAAACCAACTGAATGTTTCAAGCGGGCCGTTGCCGGCTACCGGATGGTATCGACGAAACAGCACCAGCGCCAATGCCGCTGCCAGACCCGGCCAAAGGCCTTTAAGCGAAAACGCCCTTCCCGGCAGCCACGGCAGGCCTATCGGGGTCGCAATTGCGCCTGCGGCAATCCCGGCGAGAATTGCCAAGCCGGCAAAAATCCCGTCATTCATGCTGTTGGCCCAAAGCCAGCGGCCGTCGCCAAACCCGCCTGCAAAAAACAAAACCGGGACTATGAACGCGGCAGCCTTAAGGGCCGCCACCAGTTCAATTGGGATCAAGACCAGGCGTTCCCATGTTGAGAAAGTTTTTTGGCGCATCTCAGGCCCGGCTTTAAATCCGTTTTCGAGAAAAGCCGGCAGGTCCTCTGCCCGAATGGGACCGTATATGACTTTGTATCCGGAAAGTTTTTTGACCTGATGCGCTGCAATACCGGGCCCTGCCAACTGCGGCAGGATGATGTCACGATGGGAGACAAGCCGATCCAACCCGCCTGATTGAATTCTTGACACCAGTTCCGTTGTGCCGAAGGTTCCCTTGCCGGCAGCGCACCAGACATTGATGCCTTTAGTATCCAGCACCAGTATCCAGGCGGAACGATCCCCCAGGCCTGCTCGCAGGGAGTCAAAACTCATTTTATAATTTGCGGTAACAAAAACCGGGGATTCCTTCGACGGCCGCCCCAGTGCATACACTCCCGGATCAACGCAGTAATTCATGCGGCCGACCCCCCAGCGCGCCTTAAAGGTCCCCCAGAAATCCCGCGGCAGCAGCCGGGATGATACCTTTGGAATTTTGCCCGCGGCTGTATCCATCGACCCGACCACAAACGGCTGAGCCAGACGGGGAAGGCTCACCTGAGCCTGTTCCTTTGACGGTCAGCAACTGGTCGGAGCAGATATAAATGGTGATTGCGGCGGCCCTTTTCGCTCCATTTCTATTTCCCAACAATGCTTTTTATTTTGTTGATTTTTTTAAAGAAGCCCGGATGAATTCCCGAAACAACGGGTGGGCGTTCATGGGGCGTGATTTGAATTCCGGGTGAAACTGGCAGCCCAGAAACCAGGGGTGGTCGTGGAGTTCCACAATTTCAACCAGCTCGCCGTTGGGGGATATGCCGCTGAATACGAGTCCTTCTTTTTGGAGGGCCTCTTTAAACTGGTTGTTAAATTCATAGCGGTGTCGGTGCCGTTCGGAAATTGCCGGGATGCCGTAGGCCTGATGGGCCAACGTTTCCGCTTTGATCTGACAGGGGTAGGCGCCCAGGCGCATGGTGCCGCCCTTGGCGGAATTAACGTCCCGCTGCTGGACCGTGCCGGTTTTATCGTCATACCATTCCATCATCAGGTATATCACCGGATAAGGCGTATTCGCGTCGAACTCGGCGCTGTGCGCATCTTTCATCCCGGCGACATGGCGGGCAAACTCAATCACGGCAATCTGCATTCCCAGACAGATGCCGAAATAGGGGATCTTGTTTTCCCTGGCATATTTGGCTGCACAGATTTTGCCCTCGATTCCCCGGGTTCCAAATCCCCCCGGGACCAAGATACCGTCGGCGCCAGTCAGCGTGCCCGGACAACTTTTCGGGTCTAATTTTTCAGAATCGATGTACTTGAGATTCACCCGGCAGTCATTGGCAACGCCGCCATGGTAGAGGGCCTCGTTCAGGCTTTTGTAAGATTCGGTCAGGTCCGTATATTTGCCGACAATCGCGATGGTGACATTGTATTTTGGCTCCTTGAACCTTTTGATTAACTCCTCCCAGGCGTCCAGGCGCGGGGCCCGGGTCCAGATATGGAGCAGCTCAACAATTTTATCATCCAGTCCTTCTTTGTGAAAATTCAAAGGGACCTCGTAAATGCAGTCCACATCCTTGGCCGTAATGACCTCATCCACGCCGACATTACAAAAAAGCGCTATTTTGGACTTGATCTCCTTGGACAGGTTTCGATCCGCCCGGCACAGCAGGATGTCCGGCTGGATGCCGATGCTGCGAAGTTCTTTGACACTGTGCTGCGTCGGCTTCGTTTTGACTTCGCCGGCGGTGCTGATATAGGGCACCAGGGTCAGGTGAATGTATAACACATTGTCTTTGCCGACTTCGGCCTTAAACTGCCGAATGGCTTCCAGAAAGGGGAGGCTTTCAATATCGCCGATGGTACCCCCGATTTCCACAATCACAATATCCACGCCATTGGCCAGCAGCTTGATGCTGTTTTTGATTTCATCCGTGATGTGCGGGATCACCTGAACGGTTCCGCCAAGGTAATCCCCGCGCCGCTCTTTTGAAATAACGGCGTCATATATTTTCCCGGTGGTAAAATTATTGTCTTTGCCCAGCCGGGCGCTGGTAAAGCGTTCATAGTGTCCCAGGTCCAGATCTGTTTCGGAGCCGTCATCGGTGACAAAAACTTCGCCGTGCTGGAAAGGATTCATGGTCCCCGGGTCGACATTGATATAGGGATCCAGTTTTTGCAACGTGACCGAAAGCCCGCGGCTTTCAAGCAAAGCGCCGATCGCTGCTGAAGCCAGTCCCTTGCCTAAAGAAGAAAGAACGCCACCGGTCACGAATATGAATTTTGTATTAAAGGCCATTTTTTTCCTCTTATTCATACATTTTTTTGAATTCCTCAATGGTTTTCTTGATCTCACCCATTCCTTCCGGATCCGACGGTTCCACGGCAACCGCCGCAGCCGGTTGAAATCGTTTTTTCAACTGCTGGATATTAAATAAATCATTGGAAAAATTCGTATTTACCTGAACGCTGTCCACCTTGATTTCTCTCACCAGGCGGCCGTTTTCGATGAAAGTGATCTGCACCGGGTACCAGTTATCGGCAAACAGTTGCCAGTTTTGGTACTGAATTTCCAATACAGTGGGCTGGCCGGTGGGGGTTTTTTTGACCATCAGCCAGCGCATGGGCCGAAAGGTTTCCTTTTCGATCCATAGCTGAGATAGGGATTCGTCCGGGTATTGGGCCCCCATGACAAATGCGATCTTATCCTTAAAACGTCCCAGACTGGTCCGGGTTACATTGACACCCATCCAGTTCAGTTTTTGATGCATGACTTCACGGGAATGATACAATAGGATATCTTTGTATCGGTCAAATTCGTTTTCAGGTTCATTGACGATACTTCCGTCGATGGCGGTGAGTGCATCGTGTTTCGTTAAGACATGGACACGCTGGCCGGTTTGGGACTGTAAATCCGACCGGAAATTCTCCGGAAAGACATATCGGACGGTTTCTCTTAATTCAATGCCGGCTGCCGGGGCGTCGGATGGAAACACCGTCTGCTTTTGCGAAACCAGCAGCCGCTTGGCTTTGCCGTATTTAGAGATCATCAGTTCAAGAATATGCGGTCCGCCCAATATGTATGCGTGGGCCGGACCGGAAAATAAAACAGCCCAGCCCATGATCCATAAGACAAGGAATCTAATTATTTTCAAGGTTGAAAACATGCGCTTCCTTCAGCCGGCGGCATCTTATGCGGGTACGAATATATCGTTGGAGAAGCGGGCGCTTTGACCCAGTTCGGCCTCGATCCGGATCAGCTGGTTGTACTTGGCGATACGATCGGAGCGCGACATGGATCCGGTTTTGATTTGTCCGCCATTAACGCCCACCACCAGGTCGGATATAAAGGTGTCTTCCGTTTCGCCGGAGCGATGGGAAATGACGGTGGTATAGCCTACCCGCTTTGCCATCTCAATGGCATCAAGGGTCTCGGTCACCGTTCCGACCTGGTTAAGCTTGATTAATATGGAATTGCCGATCCCCTCTTCGATTCCCTTGCTGAAAATCTTCGGATTGGTCACAAAAATATCGTCACCGACAATCTGAACCGTTCCACCCAAACGATCGGTCAGCAATTCCCAGCTGCTCCAATCCTGCTCGGCCAGGCCGTCCTCGATGGATATGATCGGGTACTTGTCCACCAGATTCTCATAGTAATGGATCATATCCTCCGGTGAAAGGATCTTTTTTTCGGATTTCAGGCTATATTTGCCCTTGGCGTAAAACTCGCTGGCAGCCGCATCCAGAGCGATCCCGATATCTTTACCGGGTTTGAATCCGGCGGACTTGATGGCGCTGATGATTAGTTTTATGGCTTCTTCATTCGATTTTAAGTTCGGTGCAAAACCGCCTTCATCTCCCACGCCCGTGCTCAAGCCCTTATCCTTTAAAATCTTTTTAAGCGCATGAAATGTCTCGGCCCCCATTTCAACGGCCTGGATCATGGTTTGGGCTCCCACCGGAATGATCATAAATTCCTGGATATCCAGATTGTTGGCGGCATGCGCGCCGCCATTGATGATATTCATCATCGGCAGCGGCAGATACCTTGCGTTGATGCCCCCCAAGTACCGGTACAGGGGCAAACCGTAAGCGGATGCTGCCGCTCTGGCCGCCGCCATGGACACTGCCAGAATCGCATTCGCGCCCAGTTTTGCCTTGTTGGGGGTGCCGTCCAGTTCGATCAGGAAATTATCCAGCCCGATCTGATCGGCTGCATCCATTCCCAGAATTTCCGGGGCAATCTTTTCAAGAATGTTTTTAACGGCCGTCCGGACCCCCTTGCCGCCCAGCCGTTTTGACCGTTTATCGCGCAATTCCAGTGCTTCTCGCGTTCCGGTAGATGCACCGGAAGGGACTGCCGCTCGTCCGGAGGCGCCGCAGAGAACAATAACATCGGCTTCAACTGTCGGATTCCCCCTGGAGTCAAAGATCTCCCTAGCCTTTACATCGATAATTTCAGTCATGGTCCCCTCCTGTGAGTGAAACATTGGAAATAATTATTGAAAATTCCCCTGAACGGGTGGTTCCATCAAGAATCTTGACAAAATTCGAATACATGTTAGTTACTCCTCTTAAGTATTTATGTCAAGATGCTGCCGCGGGGTTTTCGCACCTTTTTGTGTTACTGTGAATGCATCCGACTTCTTATGGTTGATGGCCAAAGAAAGTAGCGCTGCTGAAGCGTATCTTTGGGGCCGAAGCCGTTTGAGATCCCCCCTCGGCACCTCTTCGATACCTCCCTCTCCCTTCTTGTGAGAAGGTCGGGGTGAGGGTGTAACTGTCTGAATTTATTTTACGAAGCCTTTCGTGCGGAGATCGGAGCCGTCACATATGGACAGACAAGAGATCGACTTATACGCCAACGCGCACCTGGTTGTCGCAGCCGTGCGTGTTATTGAACACCAGAACGCTTCTCCCGCTTCCATCGAAGCGCTTTGCACGATGTTGTCATTCTCCCTTGAGCAGGGGCATCATATCTGCCGGAAGCTTGCGGAAATGGAAATCATCGGCATGGTGGAAGGTGCCTACGGAATCAAATTGTATATCAAGGATCATTTAAAAATCGAAGAAATCCCTAAAGGCCAGGTTGAGAGCAAAATAGAAAAAGAACTGCAGAAGTTTCAGACCGCAAAGAAACAGATTTCACAAAAAATCGAATCCATCAAGTCCGAACAGGCCAAAAAGAAGCAGGACCTGTTTGCCGAACTGGAACAGAAACTAAAAAAAGGCCTGGAAAAAAAATAAACCCGAGATACGACCAGGGGCTATGGACCAGCCAACCACACCTGAAAAATTGAATACGGTTCTTACCATTATCACTCGCAATTTAAAACTGAACCGTATCCCCTTTGCGGTCATAGGGGCACTGGCCTTAAGTATTTATGGCCTCCCACGGTTCACTGCCGATATTGACCTTATCACCGAAGGGCGTTTATGGACACATTGGAGCCTCTCATGAAACGCCTGGGATATACCTGTTATCAGAAGACCGACACGTTTGTGCAATTCGAATCGGAACTGGGCGCATTGGGATATATTGATTTCATGTTTGTCAATACCTCCGCTGGAATTGCCATTTTAGAGCGCAGGGTAGAGATCGAAGATGAATTGCTTGGGAAATATCCGGTCGTTCAGCCTACGGACTATCTGATATTAAAAATGATGGCTATCGCAAATAATCCTGAGCGCAGTGTAAAGGATAAGGCTGATATTGCGTCCTTTATAAATCTCCTGCAAAAAGGTCAAGTGCCAAATGTCTTTGAACCGCTCGATATGGAGAGGATTCGTTTGTTTGCCGACCGGTTTGGGCAGAAAAATTTAATTGAGAAATATATGGGTCTGCCTGAGCCTGACAAGGCCGGCAATGGGCTGTTTGAACTATGAAAACCCCGGCGAAAAAAAACAATTCAGGTGCCGGACGGCGCCGGATAATCATTGAAATGATCGAAGCCGGCTTTCGCCTGTCCGAGAAACTCGGTCGGCATCCATTAACGCAAGGCTGTAACTGCATGGCCTGCATTCATCACAGAAAACGCATTTTGGAAACAACCGCAAAGGACTGGAAATTTAGGTTGTAAGTCTGTTTTTATTGAAGAACCCTGCTGTTGCGGTTCGACCGATTCGAGTCAGTTATCCTTATCATAAAGATTAATAACCAGTCGGGGGGGGTCTTCCATTAAAAAGTCGGAAATTTTATATTGACCCGGAAGCACCCCGATGGACACATCCAGACCACTGTCTGTCTTATCCAGTTTAACCCAGGAATCGAATGTCCGGTATTTGCGATAGGGACGCAGGCGGGTCGTTATATTCATTATGTTGAAGCGTATCTCCTCTCCCGCTATCCGAGGGCTGCTATAATCGATGGGTCCGGAATACTCAAACACGATGGAGGCATACTGGGGATGGCGCCCGCCCCGCATGGTCCTTAAAAAGGGTTTTGTTGCGGCGGTTGATGGCTCAGAGATTTGAGGCGGCGGCTGAGATTCAGTTTTGGAGGGGTCGTTCGCTTTCGGCAAAACCACGACAGCGGTTTCTTCTTTGGGGGTCATCGGAGCCGCCGGGGCGGCCTTAACCGGCTCCGGTTTCGTAGATACCTGAGGTGAAAGCTTCTCAGGCGCTTGAGCCGGCGGTTTTATATCGGCCGCAGCTGTCACGCTTTCAACCTTATGCGCCGACTGCGTTTCAACCTTAAAGCGAAACATCTGGGGCTGAATCGAATCGGCATAAAGGCTGCCGGCATCCCCCATGACCGCAGTTTTGGCCAGTATCAGACCGGCCGCAATCAACACCGCGGTCATAACCAGACAGATCACGATGGAATTATCTTTGATGATGATTTGCCGGGATGTATTATTCTTTTCCACTTCCTGCCTATTTGTGTCTGTATGTTTTATTAAATGGTATACTACATTACCGTCTAAAATAACATGAAATTTGATTGTTGAGGATACGGTCTAAGCCCAGGGGGCATGGTCTATGCAAAAGTCATTGGCAAAATTCGAAATCCGAATTTGGATTATTTAAATTTTGGTCATTCGGTATTGTTTCGGATTTCGGATTTCGTGCTTCGGTTTTAGAGTCTTTGTACTTCATACGGCAGAGCCATTAAACTCTGACCTGGTCCAAAGGACCAGATTTTCAAAGTTAGAATATAATCTCACCATCTCAATACAGCGCCAGATCCCAGTTCCACAAACCCGGTCGTTTTTTTAACATTATCCCTTCCGGTATCGGTTCCGCTATATCCACAAACAACCGGTATCCCGCTTTTTGCAGTTCCTTTTTCTGGGAACGGATATCCAGTTTCCAGTTGGGAAAAATCCAGTAGCTGCCACCGTATTTCCGGGCCCAGGCCTCTTCACCTTTGGGGCTGCTGAAAGACGCTCCCGTATTCATATCCTCTGAGATGATCCGGGAAACACATAGCGGCCAGCTTCCGGAAAGGATGATCCCCAGGGGTAGTGGACTGTTTTGGGGAAGCGCAAGATAATCCTCCCGGCCGAGCTCGGGGCTGACAATGGCGCCTTTAAAGCCGAAGGCGGCCAGGGCGGAAATCGCCATGGGATTTGAAAGATTGCAAAAGGGTCCGGCCCACAGGTTAAAGTCCTTGCGGTCCTCAAAAAAGGCTTTTTGCCAGGGAGCGTTCAGAATAAAATTACGGCCGCCGTTTTGGATCACCGCTGCAACCTGTTCCGCCATGTCGTTTTCTTCCGCCGGCCAGATCACCGGGGGAAGAGCCCACCAGTAACCGGCTGCATCTTCGGGAGACAGCGCCCGGGTTGTTTCTGTGGACAGCCACAGCGCCGACAGGCCTTCTGTGGCTTTCCGGGAGGGATAACGGCAAATATGGAGGATGCTTTCACCTTCGGCTTTACGGGCGCCTTCGGGAAGATGAAGATGGAAGTGCGACGGCAAAACCGTCACATCGGGTAACCGCTCCTTGAATCGGGCCTCTAATTTGTCCAGCAGGGAATTTAACGTTTCTTCACGCCGATCGATGAGAAAAACCGGCGTTCCCTTGCGGGGTATTTTTTTCGGTGGCAACTTCAGGTGCAGGCGGCCTTTCTTGGGCACCGCCCGGCCGATCTTTTGGACGGCGTGCCAGGGCTCATCTTCATACCCGATCCGCAAGACATCGCCGCCCAGCAGTTCCAGCCGCGGTGACAGATACGGTTCTCTCCCGCCCTGGACGGATCCTATATACAGACCGGAGGCTGTGTTGCCGTCGGTGCTGAGGGGGCTCTGGGGCCGCTGGGGCAAAAAATGATAATGCGTCCCTCTTCTTCCCAGCGCCATTTCCAGCAGTTCCAGGGCCGCCCGTTTGGCCTGTGGGTCGGTGCCGTGATCCCGCAGCATCTGATAGGCCTGAACCGTGTAAAACACATAGTGGGGACCTTTCTTGCGGCCTTCGATCTTCCAGCTCTTCACTTTTGGAATGGTCATCAGGACCTTGACCAGCACATCCAGGCTCAGGTCTTGACAGGAAAAAAACCGACGGGAGGTGTCGTTCTGGGTATACTGCCGCCGGCAGGGCTGCACGCAGCGGCCCCTGAGTCCGCTCTTGCCGCCCAGAAAGCTGCTCCAGTAGCACCGTCCGGACACGCCGTAGCAAAGCGCGCCGTGCACAAAAACCTCCAGGTCCAGGTGCGGCGGACAGGCCGCTGCCATGGCTTTTATTTCGTCGATGTTGAGCTCCCGGGGGATGACGACCCGGTCCACTTCCACATGGTCGCCCACCCATCTGATAGCTGAGGGTGAACTGACATTTGCCAGGGTGGACAGGTTCAACTGACCGGTATAGCCGGCCTTTCGTACCAGCGATACCAGACCCAGATCCTGTAAAATAATGGCATCCGGTTTGACCCCGCGGTTAAGCCTGTCCACCATTTGCCCCACCTCACCCAACTCGCCCGGCTTTATCAAGGTGTTGACGGTGACATAGACCCGGGCCTCCTGGGCATGGGCCAGTTCGGTCAGGGCCGTCAGTTCTTCAAAGGTAAAGTTGTGGGCTTCCATGCGGGCCGAAAACTGTTTCAGGCCGCAGTAAATGGCATCGGCCCCGGCAGCCAGGGCCGCCAGAAATGAAGGTCTGCTGCCGGCCGGCGCCAGAATGGCCGGCCGCATCGGTTTTTCTATTTTTTTATCCATTGGTTATCGTCTATCCTTCTTTAATTTCGGCGCTCTCAGTACTCAGCTCGGTCAAGTCCTGACCCCTGATCCCCGGCCCCTGACCCCTTTTCGTCCTCATCCCTCTATTATCGCCCCCTGTTGATATTCAACCAAAGACCGGTAGTAATCGTTTGTTTCCATCAGGAACTGATGGGTGCCGACCGCTACGAGACGGTTTTTATCCAGTAGCAGAATTCGGTCTGCGTTCCGAATGGTTGACAACCGATGGGCCGCGATAATAAGGGTTTTCTTCTGGATAAAGTCCGGCAGCGACTGCAGCAGCGATTTCTCCGCCAGGCTGTCCAATGCTGCGGTGGGTTCATCCAGTATGAGTATGTCAGGATCCTTAATCAACGCTCTGGCCACAGCCAGCCGCTGTTTCTGCCCTTCCGACAGGTTGACGCCCCCTTCCCCGATAACAGTCTCGTAGCCCGCAGAGAGCTCCTCAATAAAATCATGGCACCCCGCCGCCCGGGCGGCCCGGACGACCGCATCCTGACCGGCTTCAGGGTTTCCATGGCAAAGCGCGTCCCTGACCGTTCCAGCCAAAACCAGGGTACGCTGGGATACATAACCGATCCGCTGCCGCAGCGAACGGACCTCATAATCGGACGCGGGCCTGCCGTCAAAATAGATTTCACCGGCTGAGGGGCGGTAAAAACGCAGGAAAAGACTGATCAGGGTCGTCTTGCCGACCCCGCTGGGCCCGACAATGGCAACATGTTCGCCCGGTTCGATGCGGAAAGACACGTTGTTGAGTACCGCTTCATGGTTGTTGTACGAAAACGATACATCCCTTAACTCAACCGCACCATTGAGCTGATTCACTTTTGTGCCGACACCCATGTTTTCTTCCGGCACAATGTCGAACAGGGCAAAAACACGGTGAAACGCGGCCAGTGCTTTTTGCAGCTCCAGATTCGCGGTGGCCAGATACTGCGCCGGCCCGAATACATATCCCAGATAAGCCTGAAAGGCCAGCAAGGAGCCCAAGCTCCATTGATCCGAAATAACCCAATAGGCCCCTGCCACCAGGACAATGATCCGCGCCACACCGGGCATGGAACTGACGGCCAGATCGGCGACCGAATTCAAGACTGTTTGCTCCAATAAAATCTGTTGAAAAGATTTTAACGCTGACCGCAAACGACCGGCCGCCCGTCCTTCGGAAGTAAATGCCTTTATCAGGGAACTTGCAGACAGGGATTCTTGAAATCTGCTGGAAACATCGGCGTTTTTTTCCATGTTTTGATGACTCAATACATGAATTCGGCCGGCAAAGTAGCGTATGGACATCACCAGGCCCGGAAGAAAGAATACCACCATAAGGGCGAGCCGCCACTCCAGGTAAAAAAGAAAAACGATACCTCCGACAAACTTGACTAAATTGGCGGCAACATATGCGAATGTTCCGGAAAAAAGCCAGCGCAGCCCATCCACATCACCGGAAAGACGCGCCATCAAATAGCCGGTCTGCTGGTCGTCGAAAAAGGATTGGGGCAACCGCAGGGTATGATCAAAGAGCTTATGTTGAAGATCCAGGATCACAGCCTGTTCAAAGCTGACAAAATAAAACTGCTCCAGCAAACTCGTCAGCTTGGCGGCCAGCACGATACCCGCCAGCAAAAGTACGGCACAGAGCAGCAGATCCAGCCGCCGCCCGATAATGACATCGTCAATGATGTAGCGGGTGATGAGGGGCTGGGGAAAACTGAGCCCGGCGGATACAATGATCAGGACAACACCCAGCGCCCCTTTACGCCAGTGCCTTTGCAAAAAATGATACAGTTTGCCGAAGCTGGTTCTAATTCCGGCATATCCGCTCTGCCCAAAGATCCGGTCCCGCGGCATCGGCCGCGACAATCCGCTTTTCAGATATTTAAGCCAGATATGCATACGCTTTTTCAATTACGAACCGGAGGTCTGGTGTGTTTAAGCTCAATTTTCGCGTTACCTTTCACAGATGATATGATATTATCGTATCAAGATCGATTAAACAAGTATATGGGAAAATATCCATGCCGACACATCATGCTTCTACAGACAACCAGCGCTATTATCAAATCGGCGGAATGACCATTTGTGTTGAATCCGATATCGCTATTACGGAGAAAACCTTTCATCCTAAATTCAAACACTTTCAATGCAACGGGCCTGGAGAGGACACCGTTTTTATAAGACACCATTTCTTCATTCCCGATCTTGATGGCTGGCGACTGGGAAAAAAAGTTTATCAAAAACCTCCCTGGGCCATTTATCGGAAAGAGGATGCCTGGATATATTTAGGTGTTTACAATGGCAATCAAACCAAGAATCTTCACCGATTAGCGGTTTTCACTCCTGACCACACCGAAGCCGATATCTATCACCACCCTGAGACTAAAAATATTTTTCAAAAAGGCGGAATTGCTTCGCTTTCCCTGTTGCCGACCGACCAGATCATTCTGGCCCGGGTTTTGGCCGACCGGCAGGGCTGCATTCTGCATTCAGGCGGTGTAATATTCGAAAATAACGGGCTCTTGTTTGTGGGGCACTCCGACGCCGGCAAGTCGACGATGGTGATTTTGCTAAAGCAGGCGGCTGAAATCCTGTGTGACGACCGGATCATTCTCCGGCATCAACCCGCCGGCTATCATATTTACGGCACCTGGAGTCATGGGGATGTGCCCCAGATTTCCCCGGCGTCAGCTCCGCTCAAAGCAATCCTGTTTCTCAAACAGGCCCGATCCAATCAGGTGATTCACCTTGATAATCAGCAGGAGGTCATCCGCCGTCTACTGGCATGTCTGATCAAACCGCTGGCAACGGCGGACTGGTGGAACAGTATGTTGACCATAGTGCCGCAGATTGCCGCTGCGGTGCCGTGCTATACACTTGAATTTGACAGAAGCGGCCAAGTTGTTGAGCTGCTCAGGGATATTTAACCCTAAACATTAAGGATTGTTTCTTATCTCAAGGGAAAACCAGGCATGCCGGATTCTTATCTGACTAAAATACGGATTGATCAGGCCCACCTATGGAAGGGCAAATCGCCGCTATTAAGTACGCTTGACATGGAGCTGACCGAACGCTGCAACCTGAATTGCATCCACTGTTACATCAATCAACCGGCAGACAACGACTCAATAAAAAAACAGGAACTTTCCACTGAAACAATCAAAGCAGTTCTTAGCGAGGCAGCCTCTCTGGGTTGCTTATCCGTGCGGTTTACCGGAGGTGAACCGCTGTTAAGGGAGGATTTCAGCGAAATCTATCTTTTCAGCAGAAAACTGGGTTTGAAAGTACGGCTTTTCACCAATGCCACCCTGATCACGCCCGATCTGGTTGAAATTTTAGGCCGCATCCCGCCGCTGGAAAAAATTGAAATTACGGTTTACGGGATAAAAAAGAATTCCTGCGAGGCGGTTACCCGGACACCGGGTTCGTTTAAGGCCGCCTTTGACGGGATCAACCTGCTCCGGCGCCACCACATCCCCTTTGAATTAAAAACAGTCGTTCTGCCGCCCAACCAACATGAGTTGGTGGAATTTGAAGTTTTGACCAAAGCTCTTTCGGAAGTAGATGAACCGCCCGGGAATACCATTGTATTAAACCTGCGCGCCCGACGGGACTCGCAATTGAAAAACCGTTCCATCAAACGTCTGAGGATGTCGCCTATAGAAAGCATGAAAATCATAACCCGGCAGGGAGAAGGCTACCGAAAAGAGATGAAGGCTTTCTGTGCCGGTTTCATGGCCCCGGCCGGTGGCAGGCTTTTCCCCTGCGGTGCGGGAGTGGGCGGCGGCTGTGTCGATGCCTATGGGGCTTTACAACCCTGTATGCTGCTCCGACACCCCGACACTATCTATAATCTGACTAACGGGTCGCTTAGAGGTGCCCTAACCGGTTTTTTTCCTAAAGTCAGAAGGCTGAAAGCGACCCATCCGGAATATTTGCTGCGCTGTGCCCGCTGCTTTTTAAAAGGCCTTTGTGAACAATGCCCGGCCAAATCCTGGATGGAGCACGGCACCCTGGATACACCCGTGGAATATTATTGTGTCTTTGCCCACGCACAAGCCGAATATCTGGGCCTGCTCAGACCGGGTGAAAAGGCCTGGGAGGTACTGAATTGGCGGGAGAGAATCAAAAGCTTCCCCGGCTCAACGCCTCCGGACAAAGCGAGCTGCGATCCGGTTGGATGCCGCACAGATGGATACACGGTCTGATTGTATCTTCACATGTTATGTGCTAAAATAATTTTAAACTTAATAATTTCACGGTAAAGGTTGTCCGTTCAATTCTACTTTGCAGTTTAAACTGACTGAACAGGTAGTGGCTATGAATACAAATATTTCCCTTGATGTCGCCTATATTCCCTCCGAAGATGTGGTCGCCCGGGTCATTGAAGGAGAGCTTATTATCGTCCCCCTTACAGCCGGCATTGGCGACATGGAAGATGAGCTTTATACTTTGAACGAAACCGGAAAGGCCATCTGGGACCTGCTGGACGGCAAAATGACATTAAAAAACGTGGCCCGGAAGCTGTCGGCCGAATTTGAGGCCCCTGAAAATGAAATTGAAAGGGATGTTCTGGGGCTGGTGTCGGAACTTTACCAAAGGAGAATGGTGGTTGAAGCCCCACCGTCCTGAACCCGCTCTTTTATTGAAAAAAGGCGAGCTGTCACTTTCCGGGCCGGCCCTTAAGGACCTCATGCAGGCGGTGCTCCGTAAGCATGTCCCCTTCAGGTTCCGGGCAAGCGGTTTCAGCATGGCACCCTTTATAAAAGACGGCGACGTGCTGACGGTCTTCCCCGTTATAGATTCCCCGCCCGGCATAGGCGATGTGGCGGCATTTTCACACCCGGCTGGCGGAAGGCTCGCGGTCCACCGGATAGTGGCCCAAAACAAATCCGGCTACCGCCTGAAAGGCGACGGCGCGGATGACGCCGATGGTATGGTCTCTCAGGCAAATATTATCGGCATTGTCCGCAAAGTGGAACGAAACGGCCATCGGGTTTTACTCGGGTTGGGGCCCGAAAAAATTCTGATTGCATTCCTTTCCGTCACGGGACTTCTTTCGCATTTACTGCGCCCGTTATGGCTGTTTTTTAAAACCCTTCGCGGAGTCCGCTGAAATGAGTGCGCCAATCGTTACCGCCATCGCATTGCCTGACTATCCCCTTTGGAAGAATATTGAAGGGAAAAGAACCCTGCTGGCATTGGAGCTGGAAATTACCGCCCGCTGCAATAACAACTGCCGCCACTGCTACATCAACCTCCCGGCAAATGATCCGAGGGCCCGAAACAAAGAGCTGACATTCGACCAGTTAAAAGACGTCATCGACGAAGCCGTCTCCCTGGGAACCTTGTGGTGCCTTATCACCGGCGGAGAACCCCTCTTGCGGGAAGACTTTATCGATATCTATCTATATCTTAAAAAAAGAGGGTTGCTGGTTTCTGTCTTCACAAACGCTGCCCTGTTAACTCCGGCGCATATCAACCTATTCAAACAGTACTCGCCCCGGGAACTGGAAGTTTCGGTCTACGGGATAACCCAAAACACATACGAAAGGGTCACCCGGACGCCGGGTTCTTTTGACGCTTTTCGGCGCGGATTGGACCTGCTGTTTGCAAACAGGATTAAAACACGCCTCAAGGCCATGGCCCTGCGGTCGAATCTGCGCGAAATGGCGGATATCGCCCGTTTCTGCCGCAAACATACACGGGATTATTATCGCTTTGACCCTTTTTTACACATGCGGATAGATCAAAACCAGAAACGCAACCGGGAAATCAAGTCTGAACGACTTTCACCCTTAGACATTGTAAATCTGGAGAAGTCGGATCCAAAACGATTTCAGGCTTTGAAAAAAGCTTGCCAAGAATCGCCACTGTCGAAACCCTCAGAGTTGACCGGAAATCGTCTTTTTCGCTGCGGCATCGGCAACGGGAGTTTAACGGTTGGTTACAACGGTCTGCTGCGTATGTGCTCCTCCCTTTGTAAACCGGACTGTGTTTACGACCTCAAAAATGGAACTCTTACGGAAGCCTGGCAAAATTTTGTTCCCCAGGTGCAGCAATTTAGCGGGCAAACAAAAGAAGTTTTAAACAAGTGCCGATCTTGTCTATTGATCAACCTTTGCCAGTGGTGTCCCGCGCATGCCCACCTGGAAACCGGAATGATGGACCAGCCGATCGACTATTTCTGTCAAATGGCGCACGCCCGAGCCGTAGCAGTGCTGGAATGAATTCTTTGAAATCTTCTAGCTCCTTGATTTCTCTAAGCGCTCCTAAGTCAAACCGCAACAGCAAGTGCATTCCCCGCACCGCCGGGGCGTGACTGCAGAGTTCTTCAATCATTCCTTAAATTGAAATAGGATTGACAGAAGCACGATTTTAGTTTATAAATCAAAGTAATTATAATTTATTGACAGTTTGATGTGTGTCTAAAACAGTTCGTTTCTGCAGTTTATAAAACTGGAAATGGGGGAGCCCAATGAAAAAAATATGGGAAAAACCAAAACTGGTGGTCTTGTACCGGGGGAAACCGGAAGAATCCGTATTGGCCGCTTGTAAGGCCGATGTCGGCGGATCTGTCGGCGCGGAATTTAGCAAATGCCGGAACAAGCCCCCAAAGCCAGGTCCATGTAGTGTGCAGGCTGTTTCTTAGTAACCGGACACACGGTATCCGCCTTTCATTTGTTAATAAAATCAAGTGGATTTCTGTTTTTTTATAGTTAATACACCTGTAAAGACCTAACTTTTCGGTGTATTGTTTTTTTGTTATTCTTGATGGAATCTTCTTTACGAACTCTGCTGGCGCTTTTAGCGATTACACCTGCTATCACCAATAAAAGGTCCCGCTTCGTCGAACTGCTGTTAAAAAGACGGAATGCCGACCCTTTGATCAATATGGCGCTAAAGGAGGGGCTGGCCGGAATACTTTATAAAAACCTGTTAAAATCCGGAAGTCTCGACTCCCTTAACAAAGGACATCAGGAAATACTTCAGTCCGCGTACTATCGAACACTCCATCTCAATCTCAAACTGAATCACGCCTTAAAAAAAATTCTGTCGACGCTGAATCAAGGCGGAGTTCAAGTAGTCCTGCTTCAAGGGATGGAACTCCTGCATGGAATCTATGGTGATTTCGGTCTGAGGCCTTTGAGTGATATTGATCTGTGGGTACTGGAAAAAGATTACACTAAACTGGTATCCATCTTGAGGAATCAGGGCTATCGCCTCGATCCGCTCTATCCCAACACATTTAGAAAGGGCATAACGGTCTTAGATATTCATACCCACATCCTGTGGGCCGACCGCATCAGATCCCGCGAATGGCTGCTGACCAAAAGTCAGGATTTTATTTACCAAAAGACTCGTTTCATTAGTGTCGACGGGCAGCAAGTCCGCTCTCTGGGCAGATATGATCAGGTGCTGTATCTGGGACTTCACTTGCTGAAACATAACGCCGAACGTCTGATCTGGCTGGTGGACATCAAAAAACTCGTTGCAGATTGGACATTTTCGGATTGGCAGGCACTGCTCACCCGCGCCCGTGAGTTGGGTCAAGAAAAATGCGTCACCTATATTTGTTATCTTCTCAAACTGCTGCTGAACTTCACTGAACCCGGACGCATTTGCCCGGAAATCCATCGCCTGAAGCTGAATCCGATCGAAAAAAAACTGCTGCGCCTGCGCCAAAAAAAAGAGTCCCTGCCGGAGTGGTCAACACTCATTTTGTTCACCTCCGGCAAAGGACTCTTAAAAGGAATAATGTTTATTCTGGAAACGCTGTTTCCACGGTCTGACATTTTACGGCAGGTGTTTGCCGAAACCCCCGGCCTTAGCGTTCCGCAACTTTACACCCGGCGTTTTTTTCAGCTTGCCGGCAGGGCCGTCACCTCCCTTTTCAAATGAGGATATCCGCTTAAAGAGCAGGCGATTCTATGAGGCCCCCTTTCCCCAAACGCATTGGTAGATGGACTTTTCATGAAAACCTTCCTCGACCCGGGATGCCCTGTAAATGTAATTTTACAACAGGTTTTATTTCAGGTGCGGCAGGCTCAGGGCTCTCCAGCTTCGGCAGAACGACGATAATCCCGGCAACCAGCCAGAAGGGTTCCATGATGCGAACAATGATAAAGGTATTGGCGCCGATGGCATGAAACAGCAGTCCGATATAACCGGCTATAAAACCGATCACAAGGCCTTTGTCAGCAGATGTTTTCAGCAGCTTCAAATTCGACAACGCAATTTTAAACACGGAAACCAACAGATAGATGAAGGCCGCCAACCCCAGAATGCCGGTTTCCACAAGCACCCGGGGAAATTGAGCGTCAATAAAACTGTATCCTGTAACCCCATAGCCTAACATCGGATGCTTGGTCCAGTCTCGCACTGCATCCGCCCAGCTCGTTAATCGCGCCGATGTCGACGTATCCAGTTTTACGTCCCCGACCTCAAGTTGTCCCTTCTCAGTGGGTTGCTCAAACGTATACATAATACGATCTTTAACCTGCGAGGGAAGAAAAAAAGGACTTAACGCCAACCCGGTGAGCATCAGTATCAATACGATCATGCGCTTCTCGCTCAGGTACCCCAGTACCAGCATGGCCGGTACGGCGGCCAGATAAGACGTGCGTGACTGGGTGAACAGCAGCGGCGGAACCATCACAACAAGCAAGACAAGCAGCGCTTTTTTAGCTCTGGCATTTCTGGTTTTGTCCAGCAGACCGGCTGCCACCGCCCCGATAAAAACCAGATATCCGCCGAAGGTGTTGGGTTCACCGATTTCACCCTCAAACGGTGCACTGACCCTGCCGCCTCCGGGAATTTCAAATATTCCGTAAATGGATACGATAAAACACGTCAGGAATATACAAAAAAGGAACCGATGCAGCTGCTCTCTGGTTACAAGGTGATTCACCATCATGAAGTAAACCAGAAAGTATTCAAAATATTTAAGGACAAAGAAGAAACCGGTTTTCATACTGGCCCGCCCTGTCATGACGCCGATTCCGGTCGACACAAGACAGATGACCAGATAGATAAATATCGGCCGGTTTAACGGCGTCCTTAAAAACAGTCCCATCTCCTTATGAATCGCGCTTTTGGCCAGCCAGCTCAACCCGATGACGGTCAGCAGGAAATCGTCCAGCCGCAGCGTCACCCCTCTTCCCAGTTCCTTGCCGGACGTGGCGGCCGCCATAAATTCAGGTGACAACAGCATGGACAGGATTAAAACATAAAGCCCGAGCTGGCTGTTGACAAAAGCGCCGATGAAAATCGCAAGCCCCACCGTCGCCAGAATCAGCATTTTAGGCGAATATTCGGCTGCCATCATTCCCAGCAAAAGGGATATGGCAACAAACATTATAAATGCTGTCAGTTGTTTTCCCATGGATCAGCTTAAATGTGTAAGACCATCAGGAGAGAGGAAATCGCTCGTTCATAGAATAGAATATCCGACCGAAGGATGAAGTGTTTGAGCAAACTGTTTACCTTCAGCCTTCAGTCTATCCACCTTCAAAATGTCAGAAAAAACTTATTATAACATTAGCTGCCGGTCATTTTCAGAATATCGGTCAAAAGGTCTTTCCAGAATATACCCAGCAGCAGCAGGGCAATGGCAACAATTAATATCAGGAGGCGAAAATATTTCCGTCTGAAAGGAAACCGCCTTTTTACTTTTCGAACGGCGCCTTTCATCAAGGCGCCCATATCCCGATCGACTGACTTGGCGGGTTCATAATAATACTGGGTCTGGTATTTAAAATAATCCGGCCCTACTTCCGGTCGGACGTTATTCAAGACAACGCCAAGCACCTTGGCGTTGACATTATCGAGGGACATTTTGGCGCGTTTGAGTACACCCCGGCCGATTTTTCCGACCTTGTACACCAGGATAACACCGTCCATGAGCGGGGCGATCTCAGTGGCGTCCGCCACGGGCATGATCGGCGGCGCATCGAAAAAGATAAAACTATACTCCTGACAGGCCTCCTTGAGAAATTCACGGAATCTTGAAGATCTCAGGATTTCAGACGGATTGAGGGGATTGCTTCCCGCGGTAATCACATGGAGGTTGTCCAAACCCGGCGTTTTCAATATTTCTTCAATCTCGAACTCGCCCAGCATCACATCCGTAATGGTGTTGACCACCTCTCTCCAGTCGTAGTTTCCCAGAACATAATCCGTCATCCCCGGCTCTTTAGGCAACCCGAAGGTTGTATGAATTACGGGTTTGCGTAAATCCGCCTCAACCAGAAGCACTTTCTCGCCGGCCTGGGCGATGCTCAGGGCGATGTTCACGACATTAAAGGTCTTGCCTTCCTGAACAAAAGAGCTGGTCATTAAAATTGCCTTTTCCTTTCGATCTTTGCCAAGGAAGCGCAAATTTGTCCTTAAAGAACGAAAGGCCTCAGCCACCAGCGACTTGGGATCGTATTGCGTAATCAGAAACCGAGAGGATACACTCTTTTCCAATCCTTCCCTTTCCGCGTACCTCGGATTTCTCTCATCCGCCCCCATTATCGGGATCAATCCCAAAACCGGCACACCCAGCAGATTTTCTACGTCTTCGATGGTGCCGATGGAAGTATCCAACGTTTCGGCAACGAAGGTAAACACGATGCCGATGACCAGTCCCATAAAAATACCGGTCACGATAATCATGACTTTTGAGGGAATATTGGTCGGAACCGTCGGTATCAGTGCCGGACGCACGATGACGACTTCCTGCACCTTGCCGGAAGCCTGGATCAGAATCTCCTGATATTTTTTCTTTAACTCGGACTCCAGAGACTCCTGCAGCCTGACCTCTCTTTGAAATCGCTCCAACTGCAGCGCCTTCTCCGGAATACTCAGGTTTTCCTTTCTCAACCGCAGCAGGGTTTCGTAAAGATCGCTTTCGCGCTTTTTTAAAACCGCCAGCCGACCGTTCAGTTCTTTTTTGATCTCAGCGTTAACATTCTGAATCTGATCATTAATTTCTATGACCTTCGGATGTTTTTCGGTATAATCAAACAGGAGCGCTTTTTTCTTCAGGATCAGATCGCTCAGTTTGGCACTGTATCCTTGCAGTTGGGCGTCGGACGGTTCGGAAAAAACAGCCCCTTCGATATTCTGAAATGAGCCTGATACTTTTTCCAACGAGTCCAACCGCGATTGCAGGGACTCTTTTTCTCTCCTGGTCTCCTCGTATGAAGCTTCAACTGTGGAGAGTTTGTTCAAGGTGTGGGTTGTCTGGGTGTCCAGAGCTATCAGCGTATAACTTTCCTTAAACTCACGTAATGCCTCCTCCGCCTGCCGCAGGCTTTTTGAGGACAATTCAAGTTGATTTTCAATAAACGCCTGGGTTTCAAAAGTCTGGCGGTTTCGTTCGCGGATATTGTAATTTTGATAAGCTGCCGCAATCGCATTGGCAATAAAGGCCGTTTCCTGGTTATCACCGGAAGTGACCCGGATATTGACGATATTTGTCCCCTGCTCCTGTTCAGCCTGAACCATTGCTTTTAAGCGCTGGATGAACGCCAGAAAGGTTTTGGAATTTCTGATTTCTTCTTCGGAAACGTCTGCGGGAAGCATGCCGACCGATTTGGCCGTTTGCACCAGAACCGGAAAGCTTTTAATAATGAAGGCCTGGGTAATCATATTATCGCCTTCATTCCAGAACATCCCCGTGAACAGGCTGGCCATATTGGTGACGCGTTCGATTTTAACTGAAGCGGTGGCCTCGTAAAGCGGCAGCGGCTCCTTCAGCTTGGCAAATCCATAGCTGGAAATCCCCACCAGGCAAACCATGAGGATGACAATGGCCTTTCTTTTTTTCAGGATTCGCCAGTAATCTCTTAAATCGACATCATATTGTGCCATCAATCAGGTCCTTTAATATGGCAGGCGACTTTCAATTTCAGAATTAACGTGCTTATCATTTTAAGGCGCCGTGGTAAGATTCGTCCACTCTCCCGCGGTGCCAAATTCATTGATAACCTGAGCCGGATAAATAATCAGCCGCATCAGGGGAGTTATCTGTTTTACAAAACGGTTGACGTCGCCCACAAAACTGCGCGGCACATATACCAGGTCTTTATTTACCAGGGCGACGTTCTGGGTTTGATCACCTGTTTCAAGCAGCTTGCCAAGACTCACCGAAATCACCTCCGGCCGGGTGATGTCGCCCCTGACAACCTTGGTACTGTTTTCCTTGGCAAATATTGTTACACCGCCGGCCAGTGAAATGGCATCGAACACAGACAGATTCGTTCCGGAAAATGGATAAACTCCCGGCTTTTCAACCTCTCCAAATACATATATCCGGTTTGCTTCTTTGGACAGGGTCGGGATAAAAATCAAATCCCCATCATCCAGGATAATGTTCTGGCTCAGATCTTTCTGAGTAAAGATTTTGTAAAAATCTACCGTGATGGACCGGCCGGTTTTGCGACGAACCGTCACCTCATTCAGGTTTGCCTCCTGCGTCGGCCCACCCGCCTTTGTAACCATCTCCATCAAGGTCGTTTTCCCGGTAAGTTCATATTTGCCAGGGCCGGAGCGACGATAGGGGGATTCCGTAATAGCGCCCAGCATGGTCACAAATTTACTGTCGAACTTCTTTACGGTGACATCAACCCGTGGCTGACGGATAAACTCACCCAGTCGTTTGGTGAGTATTTCGTCCAGCCGGCTGGCCGTAAAGCCATTAATATTTAAATCCTCCACAAAGCCGAAAGAGATCGTGCCGTTGGGCCGCACCTGAATCTCTTCGGTTGTCTTTTCAATACCCCGCCATAGGGTAATTTCAATTACATCACCGGGACCGATTTTATACTCGGAAATGCCGGATACGGTCTTGTAAACGGCATTTTCTTTGGGTTCCAGCTCTCCGGAAGAGGTTCCTGGCGAGGACGTTTCCTTCCCCTTTAATTTCCTCCCGGTTTGAACAACATCCCCGCCCTTGCCCAGCCAGACTTTAATACCCTGACCATAACTGGCGGCACACAGATCATCACGGCCGTCCCCGTTCAGATCGCCCGCAACCATTCCATAATAACTGCCGGCCGACGGAAATTGCCCGGAGACTTGCAACCAGTCCGCTCCGTCTTTTCTATGCCAGACCATTAACCCCCCGGCATCCAGCGAACTGGCCAGCAACCCTCTGGCTCCGCCATCATCCACCGCAATGGGGATCACCTTCCAAAAGCTGCCGGTATTTACCGGATCTTTATCCCTGTAAAAGCCGCCGTTTCCCTGGTTTAAAAAAATTCGAATCCCGCCCCGATAGGTTGCCGATAATATATCCAAATTGCCGTCGGCGTTCAGGTCGGCCAGCGTCAAGCCATAGTAACTCCCTTTCTCCAGTTCCGAAGCGGGCGACCACCCTCCGGTTCCATCGCCGAACCAGATTCTGAGAGCGCCGTAAGTGCCCCAGCCGGCGCCGATTAAATCAAGGGCGCCGTCACGATCAAGGTCGGCCACGGCCACATCCATGTATACCCCCTTGACCGTCGGACCCGACTCCGCAATCCAATTTCCCTTTCCGTCTCCGAACCAAACCTGAATCCCCCCCTGCTCGTCCGAGGTTGCATTGGCCGCAATAATATCGGGGTGCCCGTCGGCATTCACGTCGGCCACTGCAATACCTTCATAGTTACCTGACTCGACGGGGCTAGCGCCTCTTTCCCATTTCTGTTTCCCGCGGTTCAACCATATCAAAATCCCGGCAGACTCGCGCTGGGCCGTGCAGATGATATCCTTCATTCCATCCTGATCAATATCCGCGATGGCCAGGGAGCGAACATCTCCCCTGAAAGGAAGAAATTCCGGTTCTGAAAGCCCCCCGCGACCGTCACCAAACCAAACCGCCACCGTGCCGGGCGATGCAGACCCGCCCACCACATCTATGAACCCGTCATTATTTAAATCTGCCAGGGCGATGGCGCGGTATTTGCCTGAAGAAAAAAGGCCGCCGGAGGTCACGGTCGCCGGTGAAATTACGTTTTCCTTCTGGTTTGTCTCAAAGGATGTGGCGCATCCGCACCAGGCAAATACCAGCAGAACAAGCCCAAAGAGATAAAAGCTTCTATGGCTCAGAAAGTTTCTAATATGAAGGGTTGTCATTTCAGATCCTCGATGGCTTCTGCAACGATCGATTTGTTGACCACACTTGCTTTTCTCATAAAGCCGACCAGCAAACTGCGGTCGCAGATGTTGTTGATCCTGAGCGGTATGCCGTTTGAATAATCATAAAGCGCTTTAACGGAGTCTTTTGTAAAAATACCGCGCTCGGCGCCGACGCTTCGCAACCGGTACATCAGATACCGAATCGCATTAACGAAATCCAGCGGTTCCAGATGATACTTGATGCCGATGCGCTCGTTTAATGGCGGCAGCGCCGTAATTTTCTCCAGCAGCGGCGGCTGACCGATTAAAATCAATGTAATCAGGAACCGGTTCTCCAGCTGCATGTTCAGCAGCATCCGCAGCTCTTCAAAAGTGGCCCGGTCGGAAATCACATGGGCCTCATCAATCATTAAAACCGTACTGAGACCCTGCTCCGCATTTCGTCCCAACCTGTTCCGCAACCGGGTCAGCAAAATGGATTTGGAGTCGCCCTCGGCATCCTCCCCGAAATTCATTAAGATTGCCCGGATCAAGTCCATGGAGTCCAGCGCCGGATTCGTAAGGGTATGGACTTCAAAGTTCTCTATGGATATACGATGGATAAAGGCCCGGCTGACAGTTGTTTTTCCGCAGCCCACATCCCCCGTCAACATGGCAACCCCTTTTCGGTGTTTGACTGCAAAAAGCAGCCGAAAAAGCGCCTCTTCATGTTGGGGGGATTCATAAAAGATATTGCTGTCAGGGACATTCCCAAAGGGCGTTTTTTTCAATCCCCAATATTCAAGATACATTCATAGGCTCCCTGCAATTAAGACCCTATCGCTCCATAATTTCGCTCTGAATGCCGCTTGTCAGTAAATCGGCCACCTGTTCTTCAGCACCCTTGCGGGTGTAAAACGCTCCCACAAACAAAAAGAATGTCTGATCCTTAGCTTGAATGACATAGGGAGAATAGCCCTTATCCGACAATAACACAATATTCTGATCGATAGCGGTCCGGGATGAAAACACCCCGATGAGCGCTGCATATTTTGTCTCTTTAGCAGCAGCGTTTTTAAGTCCTGACCGGCTGATGACCGCTGCAGCCTCTTCTTCGGTTTGATAGGTTCCGGCAAAAACGCGATACCAGATGCCCTGGGTTCCCAAATCGACCTTTACCCAATACGCGTTGAGACCTTTGGCGGTGTATATCGGCAAGGCCGACCGGGCTTCTTTCAAATTGCGAAATGAATCCAGCTTAATGGAAAATGGGTAAGAACCGCTGCGCGCTTTTATAGCTGCTGCATCCCCGGATAATTTAGGACCGGCAGCGACTTCTGTCCGGACATTATCGATCTTCGGCTGCTCCTTGGGCGTTGACGTTTTTTTATTATCTGCGGGCGACATTGCTGCCGGTGTGGGTGCGGTTTCCGCCGGGGCCTGCTTTGGGGGCGGGGCCGCGGGTCCCTTTTCCGGAGCAGGTGCCGATTTCATTTGTTCTTTCGATACTTTTTGTCCCTCTGTTTGAGCGACCGTTTGCTCTTTTTTGGATGGAACAGGGGCAGCCGGCGTCGGTTCCATTTCTCCCTTTGAAACGATCAAAGCTGCAGATTCGTTTTTTGCTTTCTGTTGCGGGCCTGCTGAAACTTTGACTTCAGAAGGATTTACGGTCAAAACCGGTCCATTTGTGGTTTTATCCGATAAACCCAGTTGCCAGAAAGCAATGCCCGCCAGAATCACACTGCCGACAGCCAAAAGCACCCATTTGTACCGGCGAAACCAACGGTCATTTTCTCCTGCAGGAAGCTGAACGAACTTATCATCAATTAATTCACCGGTTCTTTCTACAGATTCCCTGGCGCTTATGGTAAAAGCGCTCTGATCCGGCCCCGACGCATCCTTTCCAGTTGCCGGCGGTGATGGTTCAAAGTCGGCTTCTGTTATTTCAAGAATATCAGCATCCGAAAGCCCTTCCCCGTCTGCATCGTCTATATCCTGTATAACTGCGGATTCAAGGCCATACGGGACCGGTTTTGGGGTTTGCGAATATGGTTTTTCGGCCGGTTCTCCGGCAAGGCCCGCAATGTCCTTTTCCGAGACAGAATCTACGATATATAAAATTGAGTTTTCTGGAAGATTGATAACTTGCCTGGCCAGCACCCGTCTTCCCTGGGAGTCAAATACAACCTCTATCTTGGGCCGCATCGGCTGATCCGGATAGGTCTGGATGACTTTGCCGACCGTATTGGAATTAAGCCGCACAAGACTGTGCATTGGAAAAAGCGAAAAGGTATTCAGCAGGGCCTTCAGATGCTTTTTGGAGAAACGCCGCTTGCCGATTTTAATAATCTGTTTCAAGGCTGAAAAATGCGGAATTTTGTCCCTTTGGGGTCTGGAATGAATCAGGGCCTCATAGAAGTCAACCAGGCCGATAATCCGGGCGTACAAGTGGATTTCATCACCGCTTAACCCTATTGGGTATCCGGAACCATCCATACATTCATGCACCTGAAGGGCGGTATCGGCCAGAAAGCCATAATCATCACCGAATCCTTTCAGAATTTTGTATGCAAATTCCGGACGTTTTTTGAATATTGCGTACTCCTGCTCGTCAAGTTTCTGTTCTTTATAT
This sequence comes from Desulfobacterales bacterium, assembly GCA_029211065.1. NCBI lineage: Bacteria > Pseudomonadati > Thermodesulfobacteriota > Desulfobacteria > Desulfobacterales > Desulfobacterales bacterium. The sequence continues at coordinate 13,884 of JARGFK010000012.1, read as the reverse complement.
ATCAGCTTTTCAGGTATTACCCCCATCCCGACTTCGTGGAGCAGGGCGGCCAGCCCGATCTGTTCCTGTTCGACCCTGCTGAGACCTAACGCCGCCGCTATTTTAATGCCAAAAACAGCCACATTGACACAGTGGTTGATTAAATATCCGTGGGGGTTATCCTGATAGATGGCGCGAATCAACAGGGGATCAACCGCTGACCGGGACTCGATGATGCGGCGGACTATTTCCTCTCCGGATTCCAGCGTAAACCGATGTCGTTTTCGGACGGCATCCAGAACCCCTGTCACATAATCCGTTGCCGTATCGTAAATAGCCTTTCTTTCTTCTTCGCTGACTTCCTTCGGCAAAGCGCCTTCGCGGGAGGTAACCCGGCGGGTCTCCTTTTCAAGATCGCGAAAACTCAGACCGGAGGGACGGCTCAATTCCCCGCTGTCTTTTTCTTGGGATTTTTTTGGATTTAAATCTCCTTTTTCAAGGTCGCTAAACTTTACCATGTAAACTTCCTAATGGCATTTTAGAAAAGCAGCAAAATCTTCCAGGGGATTCTATAACTTAACGCCTTATGCTAACAACAAAAAATGTTGTATGTCAAGAAAAAATAACCCCAACATATTGCGTTTTAGCCCGGATATTTCACGAATCGCATGCGTTCATTTGCGAATCGCTCAGCTGCGCGACCGGTCATCGTCTTTACGGTCATCTGACAGTGTGCTTCCGCGCCGTTCCAGAATGGTTATCAAACCGACAAAAACCGTTGCCTGAACGATCAACAAAACGGCATCCGTCGGCCTGGCATATCGCAATACAACTGCACTGGTTCCGAGACAGAACGTCAAGAGGTAAATAAAAAGCACGCTTCTTTTCCGGCCGCCGAGCACTTTCGCCAGTCGATGATGCAAATGATCCTTTCCGACATAATCGATCCATTCGCGAAAGCTACCCACTTTGCCGGTGATGATCCGGTCGACTGTAATGTGGACCATATCGAAGATCAATACCCAGAAAATCAGCAGGGGTGAAGCCAGGGCCACCATCGGGGCTGTTTCGGACCATTTACCGTAGACCGCCACACATGCCAGCAAAAAACCCAAAACCGTGCTGCCGGCATCTCCCAGGAAAATCGAAGCGTTGGTTTTTAACCTGAAGTTATACGGCAGAAACCCCATACAGGCGCCCATGACGGCGCCGGCTACCCAGCCCAGAAACGGCTGGTTCGTCTGGAACGCGACAACCCCCAGAAAAAAGGCGATGGCGCCGCTTAAGCCGGCGGCCAGTCCGTCCATGCCGTCGAAGAAATTCATGGCGTTGGTGATGCCGATCAGCCAGAATATCGTCAGCAGAATATTGCCGCCGAGCGCCAGGATTCCGAAACGCAACGGAATCACGTCAAGAATGATCCCAAAGCTCATCACCAAAACGGCGCATAAAATTTGCGTAAAGAGCTTAACCCAGGCGGGAATCTCTCGGATGTCATCCAGCAGTCCCACGGCAAACAAAACTGCGGCGGCCACCAGCATTGCCGTCAATCTGGGTGCAAACAACCCGTTGGCGACAATAGCACCCAAAAACCCGAAGAAAACGGCCGCGCCCCCCAAAAGCGGTGTTGATGCGAGGTGAACCTTGCGTGCGTTCGGATTGTCCAGGATACCCCTTTGTCGCGCGACCCATCCGCATACCGGCGTCAGAAAAAAAGAGATTCCAAAGGATAACAGCAGCACGTATACCCAACGAGGACCGCTATTCAGGAAGGTTTTTCTGACCGGAGGCAGCAATAATGTGACATTTAAAAAAAGAATGAGAATATATAATGTGGCCGGGGCTATCTTGATTCTGAAAGTGTTTCTCACCTGCCGGCTCCTCGTAAACATTTCGTAAAAGCAGTTAGGACGCGATCCGCATCACCGCGGGTAAGACCGGGATAAATGGGGAGGGATACTGAATTTCGCCAGACCGTATCGGTTTTTGTAAACCCTTTTTGCTTCAGATATTGGTGCAGCGGTTTATTGACCGGCTTGGCACACATGATTCCCTTTTTCTGAAGCTGTTGAATAAGCGTGGTGGAATCAGCGTCTAACCCAACCACATATCTAAAATAAATACGCCCGGGATCGGCCGGGGGCAGTTTCAAGTTCAGATCCTTAAGAAAATCGTCATAATGCCGGGCAATACGCCGCCTGTTTCGAATAAAGGTTTCCAGCTTCTTCAGCTGGACGGAACCCAAGGCAGCCGCTATATCCGTCATCTTGTAGTTATAGCGGATTTTATAGTCACGTTTTTCGTCATAGTCCCTTAAATCCTTTATTCGCTCGATGATTTTTTTGGAACCTGAAACAACCATGCCGCCCTCGCCGGTTGTGATCACCTTGGTAGCATAAAACGAAAAGATTGCCGCCTGGCCGAATGTTCCGACGGATTTCCCGGCGTAGCTGCTGCCGACAGCCTGGGCGCAGTCTTCGATGATCGGCACATTCAATCCTTTCAGTCTTTCCATGTCAGCCGGAAGCCCGAACATGTGGGGAACGATCATGGCCCTGGTGTGCCGAGTTATGCGTTTTTTAGCATCGTCGGGATCCATGTTGTGGGTCTCCGGGTCGATGTCCGATAGAACCGGCCTGGCGCCGACATACCGAACGGCATTCAGAAGCGCCGTGCACACGTAGCTGGGAATGATGACCTCATCCGCCGGACCAACCCCCATGGCGATCAGGACCAGGTGCAGGGCTGCCGTGCCGGAGCTGACGCCGGCGGCAGACCCCTTTCCCACGTTTTCAGCAAATGTTTGCTCAAACGATTGCAACTGATCCCCCGGGGCCAGGTGCCCGGATCGAATCACTTCCGCAACCCTGCGGGCCTCCTCAGGCCCGAGGGTTGGTCGGGAATGGGGGATATTCGGGCGTAATTGTCCAGTCTTGATTGCCGTCATATATTGATAAAAAGCCTCAGTGAGTGAAATGCCTCGGCATACCTCACCCGCCCCTGGATACCGCGAAAATTGGCGCTTGAATATGCCAGCTCGGCAATGGAAAGATCTTCGATATTGGTTTTTTTAATCTGGGAGCGGTGCGCTTTCAGGGCCGCCACCTTTTGTTCAAGGGTATCGCTGATATCGATAAACACGTGGGGGGAGAAATTTTGGGTGGTGGGCCCTTCATAGAACAATACATTTTTAACATAACGGGTTGCGGATACGGTTGTCTGGGAAAGGTGGCGGTGGTCCTGGTGGGTGTCATCGGGATAATGGCAGAAAATAAACGCCGGTTCGACTTCCTTGATAACCGCTTCGATTTTGCAGATCATATCCTTGTCCGAGACCAGGTAAGTATCCTCGTAGCCCCCCCAAAAAAGCTGCTGGGCCCCTAAAAGAGACTTGGCATCCGACTGCTCTTTGGCCCTGACATCCGGCGGTGCGCCCATTCCCCCCTGGGTCATCACCAGCAGAAATACTGCATGGCCCTTTGCCGCAAATTTGGTTAACGCGCCCCCGCAGCCGAATTCAATGTCATCCGGATGGGCTCCGATTGCCAGGATGTTCATCTTTCGCATGTCAAAACCTCTATGTTTGATTGGTTTCCAAGATGTTGCGTCCAAGGATCTTTTCGCTGCTCTGGGGACCGCAATTGAACAGCAGATCCACCACGGACAGATTGGACTCAAAGGCGCCGAACCTTTGCGGGTAACGCGGGTGTTGAAAGTCCTGGGTGATCACCTTTAGGCCTTTGACCTTAAACTGTTCCAAATCCATGTACTTGGCGCCATCTCTCCCGGCCAGATAGGTGTCGGCGCCCAGGGTCACGCAAATATCGATTAAACGGCCGGTGGGATCATCGCTGAGCTTGAGTTGGGATGCCAGGACGGTCGGTTTATCTCCCATGCCCAGTTTTTTGCGGATATATTCAGTCATGTGAATGTTCAGATCCGATAGAGAGGTCCATGTCTTACCATAGGCATCCCTGAAAAAATCAATATTTTCTTCAAAAAAAGGGGCCTTGCCGTAATTGGATATCATGGCCTGCAGATGTTTCTTGCCCCAATCGGCCGTATTATTGACCGTGACTTCATTGATCTTTTGCGGGAAGCGGTATTCCACCGGAACTGTGAGCCATTGCCATCCCTGGGACGTTTTTATCCGGTTTCGATTCTGCCACTCATTTTTTTTAAACTGAACATTGTCCAGATAACAGAAGGTGTCCGTTTTGAGCACCTTGTCAAAATAACCGAGCCAGGGAAGGTATTGCGGCTGATGAATCGCGACGATCATGCCTGTTTATTTCCTAAGCATATAAATTCATATATACGATAGATTTTTAAATCCCTCCCGGCCTCCCTTTAGAAAGGGAGGAGAAGGATTCCCCCTATATTAAAGGGGGACAGGGGGATTTTTTTCACTCAAGCATATCAACATATTAACGCCTTACCACCTCAGTGGCAATACCACTTATTTCCAGTTCACGCTGCAGCTCTTTTGCGCCTTTTAAGGTGATAAAAGCACCCACATAGAGATGGTAGCTGTGGGCTGTTTTTTTGATGACATAGGTTGAATAATCCATGGCTTCCAGCCGCTGCCGAATCGCTGAAATTTCTTTCAAGGACGCATAAACGCCGATTAGATTGGCATAAGGTGTTTTTTGAACGATTGATTCCGGCAGATTATGGATCTCGCGAGCCGCCATCGCCGCCTTCTGGGACGCGAAATACCCGACATACATACGCCACCAGGTCCCTTTATCCCCCAGGTTGACCTTAACGAGATAAACGGGCAAATTATTTTGTTTAAAGCTCTCTAATGTCTTTTGGGCAAGCTCAAAAGACGGCAGGCTGGCAACCTGTACTGAGTAGGGGACGGGTTTGACTGTTATCATCAGCTCACTGTCCGGCAAATTAAAGATCTGTCCTTGCTTTTCGGACAAAGCCGCCGTCACCTGTTTTTGAGATTCGGCATCAGATGGCAGCGCCGAATGCCCTTTGTCGGAATCAATTTCAGCTTTTTCACCTGAAATTGTTTTCTCAACCGGAGGCGATACAGGGGGCGGCTTCTGAATGTTAACAGCTTGGTTGATGGGATATCGTTCCTGTTTCCGAACGGAACCCATCGGTGCAACCGCCGTTGTCTCCATTGCTGCCGCCTTATCCATCTCGCTTTCTTTCAGTATTCGCGTGTGTTCCGTCATGACGCTCAATGGAATTTTTCGATCCACAAAAATCGGATTTGACAGCAATCTGCCGGCTGAACCGCCCTGTACTTCCAGCCGGTAGTAGCTCTTGCTGACCCACGGCGTCCTGTCATCGAAAACAAACGCAAGGGGCGTCTTACCCTCAAACTGATGCAGAACGGCGCCACCTTTTACCAGCAACACCTTGACGTCCTGGGGAACATGATCATCTGAAATTATCTTAGCGCTTATCACGGGATAGGACGTGATATTGAGTTCCGCCCCCATCATCACCGTCGCCCCTGTGCCGGCATCTTCAACCGAAAATTTACCCAGTGTCAGGCCCCTGCCCTTTTCTTTCAGCTTGGTATAAACCCGCCCTTTTGCCAGGGCGTCAATAATATGAAGGACGGATTTACTTTTGGTAATAAAAATTGTTTGAAACGTATCCAGCTTGACCCCATCCGCCTCGCCCTGAAAATTGGCTCCAGCAATCCCCCACACAGGGTGGGATCGCCTGCCGGAACAATACTCATTTAACAGAAGATCCCATTTCTTCCCCGGATCCGCAGCAATGCTGGTGTCGTCATAAATCGCCGAAAATCCGGTGTAATCCCTTGCCTCAAGCAGGCTGTCGACATAGGGCATTGTCATCAGTTTTATCGGCCCCAGCTTCGCTCCGCTTTTAGAGTAGTTGGATTCAGGGTGCGCCCAGAAGGTGAGGCCGCCGCGCTCGTTTACATAATCAATCAGGTCCTGGTAAGGGGCGATTCCCTGGTCCCCGTGGTAGGCGTCAAACCGAGAGCTCTGAAAGGGATGATGATTTATCAACAAAACCATGCTGAACAGACTGATGATAATGCCGGCCACTTTCAGGTAGCCCCGTTGAAAAACAAGATAAATCCCCAGAAAAAAAGACAACAGCAAAAAAATGCTTTGGAGAAGGAGCGTTTTGATGTACCGGGTTGAAAATCCGCGGTTTTGCAGCGGCAAATCGCGATAGTCCTCGGCGGACAGCATCCCGATCAGCAGCAGCTCTTTGTGGTAATTATGGGCCGTAAGGTTTTCACCCAAAATGCTGCCGGTCCAGTAATAAAAAGGAGAAGACTGCACACCCGGAACCACGACAACATCTTTCTGGCGCTGATTCACTTGAGAAATCATCGACAGATACTTTTCCGGCCCAAGTTTGGTGACGGAATTTCTTTCCACCTTTTTTTTTATCAGGTTCCGAAAGGGAAATATCCCATATTCCAACTTCACGAGATCCTGGTCGGTCATGACCAGAACTTCCAAACCCAGTTCTTTTGACAGCAATACCAGTTCTTCTAATGAATAAAGGCCGGAACTTACCGTCGAATGGACATGCACAACCCCCGGAAGTTGGACATATTCAGCTGCGGCAAGTTGGCCTGAACAGGCCAACAGAATAAAAAAAGACGTGACGATGGATTTGAATTTCATCAAAAAATTCTTATTTCTGTACCTTTACACCTTGATCCACAAATACGATCACGTATTTGTACGAATAAAACATTTACGATTGCTCCCGCGGCACCAAGCCCTGAATTTTTAAGTTAATAATCGAACTTCAAGGTCGATGGACATCGTTTACCGCATTTTTTTACCGCCGTATTCCATCGCTTCTTTTATATCCTGTTTGACTTGGGGATCCTGTAAAAAGGCTCTTATTTCGTGTCCGGCGGTTTTTGCAACAAATTCAATTCCTTCTTTAATATTCTTTTTGACGGGGACAACCATTTGGTAATTATAGGCAAAACTTGCTGACTCCTGGATGCCGGTCCGGATTGCATATTGGACCCCCTCTTTAATTTGCTGCTTTATACCGATAGATGTGATGAGCATAACGACAAGAAAAATGACGCCCCAAGGTATCGCCATCACCAAATGCCTGACAAACAAAACGCCTAATCCGTTTTCTTTCATTTTATGCTCTCCTTTTCATGGTTGGTATGATTACCGACCTTATATGCTATCATGTCCGATAGTCTTGCAAAAGGGAAAAGTATAGTGCATCGATTTTTGCGACCATATTCCGGACGCTGTAATGTTGGGACAGTTCCTGGCCCCGCCCTCCCATCTGGATCCTGAGTTGCCGGTCCGCCAGCAGCTTTTCGATGTAATAGGCCAGGCCCTTACTGTCCCCTGGATTTACCAGAAAACCGTTCTGCTTGTGCCGCACCAGATCGGGGATCCCCCCCACGTCACTGGCCACAACCGGTTTAGCGGCAGCCATAGCTTCCACCAAAACCCTCCCCATACCCTCATTTAAGGAGGGTAAAACAAAAACATCGAACAGCTGAACAATATCATCAACATCGCTGCGCCATCCTAAAAAAACCACCCGATCTTCAACCCCCCGGCTGAAAGCTTCCGCTTTTAACTTAGGCTCCAATTCACCCTTACCCACATAGACGAGAAGGGCATTAATTTTTTTCTCCCATATGTGCATCATGGCTTCGAACAGAACGTCTGGTCCCTTGATGGGCAGCAGCCACCCGATGGTTCCAACCACAAGGCTTTTGTCGCTCCAGCCCAGCTGTTTTGTTAAAGCAGTGACGTCCGTACGGCCGGGTTTAAATCGATCGACATCAACACCGCTGTGAATGGTATGTAATTTTTGAGGGTGAGAAACCGAAAGAGCAATGTAATCTTTCTTCTCTCCTTCTGTAAGGGCAATAACACGGTCCGTAATGAAATCAAATACCCTCTCCATCAACAGAAAAAACCTGGACGCCACCGGCCCGAAATGTCCATAGAAAACATGACCGTGGGGGGTATGCACAATGTTGGGGACCCCGGCCAGCCAAGCGGCCAAGCGGCCCAAAATGCCGGCCTTGGAGGAATGGGTATGCACAAGCACAGGCCTTTCCTTGCGGATCAGCTTCATCAAAAAAATCAAGGCGTGTAAATCCTTAAAAGGATCGATCCGCCGAACCAATGTTGAAACCGGAACAAACCGGACGCCCTTTGCCAGCGCTTCTGATTTCTGGCCTGATAGGGTCTGTTTTTCCCGGTCAGTTATCCCGGATTCAAGCGAAAGCCCATGGACTAAAACCATGCGATATTTCTCTGCCAGTTCCTTGCAGTTCAGCAGGGTGTTCTGGGCCGAACCGCCCATATCCAGGCGGGTGATAATATGCACCACTTTGGGCTTGGTTTTCATTTTTCAGTATTTCACTTGAATCCTTGACCCCTTGAACCCCTGAATCCTTTCAAGAGCATCAAATAATTGAAGGCCCTGTTCTCTAACTTCTCGCAGATATCCTGTTTCACTTAAAATATGATTCATGCCAGTATTGAAACACAATCAGATTCCAGAGCATCCAGGAAGTATCCGTGCGGTTGGTTTCATGCTTGCGGATCAGTCCTTCTATAACACCGTAATCAAAAATGCCCTGTTTTTTTATCCTGCCCGCATCCAGATACTGATCCAGAAGGAATTTCAAATCCGTTTTCAGCCACCTGCTGATGGGTATTTCAAAGCCGGCCTTAGGACGGTGATGCAGGGTTTTGGGCAGAAGGTCCTTAAACGTTTCCTTGAGAATATACTTGGTTTCACCTCTATGAAGCTTTAAAGCACCCGGCATTTGAAAAGCAAGTTCCACCACCTCATAGTCCAAAAAGGGAACCCGAACCTCAAGGGAATTTTTCATGCTCATCCAGTCCACTTTTGTTAGCATATCCCCCGGCAATGAATCCTTGGTATCGGCATACAGGATGCTGTTCAGTTCCTCCGACCCAAACCGCCCCAGCAGCCCTTGCAAGTGTTGCAACGGCAGGTCTTCATCAGCGGGATCGCTGCGAGACAATATTTTTTGCCGCATATCACGCGAAAATATTTCTTTTAGCGCAAGCATGCGCTCGGGGTAAGAACCTTTGGTGCTTTTGATAAATTTTTTAAGCCGCCGGACATATTCGAGCACGCGCACATCCCTGGAATCCGGAACCATCCGTATAAGTGTTTCAATCAGCCCTGTTCGGATAAAGGCGGGAACCGTTCGATAACGCCGGCGCCAGTACTCCCCCAGATAGGATCGATACCCGGCAAAAAGCTCGTCGCCGCCGTCTCCTGAAAGGGCCACGGTAACATGTCGGCGGGTCTCCCGGGAAACAATATAGGTGGGAATCGCGGATGAATCTGCAAACGGTTCGTCAAAGGTGGAAAGAACTTCCGGAAAAACATCGAGCATGTCCCGATGGGTCAACTTAAATTCGTGGTGATCGGTATTATAAAGTTCGGCCACTTCCCGGGCGTAATGGGTTTCGTCATAAAGGCTGGCTTCCTTAAAGCCGATGGAAAAGGTTTGAACCGGTTTGCTGGAATGCTGGGACATCAAAGCCACAATGACACTGGAGTCAATCCCGCCGCTTAAGAATGCGCCCAGGGGCACATCGGCAATCAGGCGTTTTTCAACTGCCTGGCTCAGCGTTCGGTAAAGAAGGTCCTTAAAGATGCGCCGCTGATCGTTAAAAGATTTTCCCGCTTCCGCCAGGCTGTTCCCCGGGGGAATATCCCAGTATTTTTCAATCGTCAGTTCTTGATCTTTCAGCACCAGAAAATGACCGGGATCCAGTTTTTTGATTCCCTTAAAGATCGTATAGGGCGCGGGGATATAACTGAAAGCCAGGTAAAGCTCAAGCGCCTTAAAATCCAATTCCCTTGGGATCAGCGGATCACATAAGAGCGCCTTGATTTCCGAAGCGAAAGCAAAGTGCTTTCCGTCCCAGTAATATACCAGCGGTTTGATTCCCAAACGGTCGCGACAGACCCAGAGCTGCTCCTTTTGACTGTCCCAAAGTGCAAAGGCAAACATGCCGTTGAATTTCTGAACGGCCCCGGTACCCGCTTCTTCATAAAGATGCAGGATGACCTCGGTGTCGGTATCGCTTTTGAATCGGTGGCCATTTTTGCTGAGCCGGTTTTTCAGTTCTCTGAAATTATATATCTCGCCGTTATAGGTAACCCAGAGCGTATCCGTTTCATTTGACATGGGCTGATGACCGGCGGCTGACAAATCAATAATGGATAGCCGCCTGTGCCCCAAGGCAACCTGCACCCGGCCGGAACCGCCGTTATCTTGACTGCTGATGTAGATGCCTTCATCGTCCGGCCCGCGACAGGCGAATGATCGGCACATCTTCTCGATCAAAGAGCGGTCGATGGGCTCATGACCGTAACTTATTTTTCCGCAAATTCCGCACATAATTATTTTGGTCTCTCACAGCGTTCGCAGAGGCTCAGAGTTTTTTCAGATCCTTTGATATGGAAGGATCTGAAAATTCCATCATTTAACTCGATGTCCATATCTATTATTGTATTTACAGGATGATATATTAAAGAATTTTTCCCTCAGAAATTCTTTAAAAATTCTCTGTGCCTCTGAGCGCTCTGTGAGAGCAAATTGTTTTAGTTCTTTTCATCAGCTAATTCTTGTCCCCTTTAATCCAATTCCAGGTGTCAGAGATTCTATGCGCTACCCGGTCGGCTTTATACTTACGCAAATACTTCCAGATCCATTTATCTTTAAAAAAAAGATAGGTCTTTGAAATCTTTGTCAGAAAAATATTATGATCGTCATCGTCGATCTGGATTCTGCCGATTGCTCGATTGGAAGCCCTGCGATTGGTTGGGCACTGGGAAAATACCGCCTCAAAACCCTGCCCCTGGATAAATTTCCATAACGATTTGGAGGGTACCCCCTCTTTGAAAGCACAATAACGCAACTTAATTTCATTTCCCAATTTATCATGAAAAATATGCAATTCTTTTATAATGCTTTCTTTTACGACCTCTTCATCATACTTTTGTTTGATGCTCGTCCCCCGATAAGCCAGCAAACCGACTTCCATCCCGTTTTCGATAAGTTTTCTGACTTCTTCCCATGTAAGGCATTTAATCGGTTCGCCGTTAATTGTCCTTTGATTCCCGATAAATTCGGGCGAGATGAAAAAAGTGGCCTTTAGATTACACCTTTTTAAAACAGGCAGTGCATTGGCATAGGCGTCCTGATATCCGCCGTTAATCGTAATCGCCAGGGCATTGGAATTTAATTTGATTTTTTTGTTGAGATGATCCAGCGCCTTATCTAACGTCACAATATCAAAGTTGTTATCCGAAAAGAACTTCATTTGCCGCTCAAACGTTTTGGGCAAGATGCCGTCTTCCATCATATTTTCCGGATAATCCCCGACATTTTGATACTGAATAACAGGTATTTCTCTCATATATGTTTCCCAACTATTTTCGCCAATTTTTCATGCTCTTTTGGGGAAAAAGCCGCCAGCAATTCGATTCCTTTTTTTGGTTAATAGTGCCGCGCCTCGTTAAAATTTTTAAGTATCTCCAAATGGTACGGGTTTATTTTAGATATGTCATTATCCCAGCAAACTTAGCATCCTATATGCAGCCACAGTATATTTTTGATCCGGCCAGGCCTCGACACCATCAAAATGTTCAACAATCTGGAAATACGGTATCTGTAGTTGCCTGCTAAAGAGCGCCCCTGACCGACTATGCTCTAATTCCGTCTCTTTAGCTTCAAAGAGCGCTACCGGTTGTCTGTCTTTAATAATTAAAAAATCAACTTCCATCCCTTGATGGTTTCGTACATACCGAAGTTCGTAATTTCCCAAACCCAGTTCATTCCACCGACAAACCAACCGTAAAAGTGAAACCGCAACCAGATTTTCAAAACATGCGCCCTTATTCGGAACCAATGTCCAATCGTAAAAATAGATTTTGGGTTCTTTTTTAATGGCTTTGGAAATATGTCGACTCCATGGCAGGATTGAAAATATCAAATATATCTTTTTAAGCGCCTCAATCCAGTTGCTGACCGTGCGGTGATTCACCTGCAAGTCTTCCCTCAATGCATTGATGCTCAAGGGTGATGCCACACGGTCCGGCAATATCAGGAGGAGTTGCTCAACGCCCTTGATATCCTGAATACGTGATAAGTCGCGCAAATCCTCGTAAAGCAATAAAGACTGATAATCCCGCCGCCATTTTACAGAAAAACGTTTGTTTGCCTTTAAAAACGGCTCGGGGAATCCACCGAAAAGCATCATCTGTTGCATAATTTCTTTCGCCTGCTTTAGCGGAACATCATGCAATAATGCGAGCAACTCCTTTGCCTTTTTGTCGGAAAACAATTCGCCATCATTAGAAATTCGTTGCATTTTCCCCATTGCTTCAGACAAACCCAAAGGAAACATACGGTAAGAAAAATACCTCCCGACGAGGCTATCACCCGATTGTCTGAAGTAATCAAGCCTCGCGCTTCCCGTTATAATGAACCGCGCCTCTTCTTTATGCAGATCATAAAGACCTTTTAAAATATTTTTCCACTGTTTATGTTTATGGATTTCATCAAAAGCGATCAGCGGTCTTTTTTTCTCAGCAGCAATTTTAGCTTTTAAAAAATGCGGGTTGCGTTTGTATTCCCGGGGCACGTAGGGATCATCCCAATTGAAATACATGTGCCCCTGTCCGGTTGCCTTAAGCTTTTCTAAAACAAAGGTTGTTTTACCGATTTGGCGTGGGCCGGACAAAAAAATCATTTTCCCGGCGTTTATTTCCGGGTCAAATAAATATGTCGATTGCACTCGTTCCATAAAAGTATTTTATACCAATGTGCAAAATACACAAGTGTTTTTTGTATGAATATACAAAATCTACTTTGCGGAACAGAATCTGAGATACCTTAAAAAAACTCAACTATAAGGAAATTTACTTACAGGGAAAATAGTTTAAGATCCGGGAAGTAGGATTTGTAAAAACCCCTGTCGCGGGAAAGGAAACGATCTGTCTTAAGCTGGGCATGGGCACCTATCAAAAAATCTGTGATGATGCGATTTCTCTGTCCACCCGACTGTCTGTACATTTTCCATTTTTCGCCGGCGAGAAATGCAACATCGCTATCCAGAGACGATAAGGATACATTTATAATTTTCAAGGTGCTGTCCAGTAATGATCTTTCATTAAACTGAGGCACAAGTTCAGCATATACGATATCACAGATAACCAGAGCGCCTTCATCGTATGCCAGTTTTAAAAGTTTTGAAGAATCGGAAGCGAATCTTTCATCGGGCAGAAAGACATCTAAAAGAATATTGGTATCAACAGCGGTAATCACCTTCCCCGAACCTCTTCGATATATGTGTCGGTATCAGATGGCCTATTTAAAATTCCATATGTCAAATCAACAGGATGTTTATCATGACTGCGTTTTTTTATTAAAACGCCCCCTTTTGTCGAAATCATTTCAATTTCAACATTTTTATATAGCCCGAACCGATTTCGAAGCGGCTTGGGTATGGTAATTTGTCCTCGTTCAGATATTTTCATATTTTATGCCTCCGTAATTCGGAATAAATAATTCATACCAATCTAAAGCCGGTTTGTCAATAAATCAGTCGGAAAATATGTTTTGTGAGATACTCAGGTTAAATATGTTTCTCCAATTCTTCAACATGCTTGTCCCAGGAGTAATTTTCTGCAACGAAACATCGGCTCTTTTTTGAAATCTCTTTCCAAATATAGGGTTTGTTTTTGATGATATGATATTTCTCTTTGATTAAATCAGCAATAGATTCAGGCGTCGTATCCTTGAACACCGATTTTCGTGCTAAACATGTTTATAAATATTGAGACCATTTTCAGAAAACCAAAAATAATAAAAGCCTGTAATTTTATTAACTTACAACA
>JARGFK010000011.1 GCA_029211065.1 Desulfobacterales bacterium | reverse complement strand
AGCGTTGAATAATAATCGCTGAAAAGGGAGACCGATACGATTTTATCGAGGGCATGCATGAAGAGCAGCAGCATGAACCCGCCGTAGATGAGCAGGTGCATCCACCAACGCAGCCGGCTTTCTTTAAGGGTGCGGGTCTGCAGGAAGACGTCTAAAACAAGCACCTTGAGCAGCGTCAGGATCTTTGCGCTGAAAACGGTCCGCAAAATTCCCTTGACGGCCGCCGCCACCCGGGTTCCAGATGAAATTTTTGCGGCTGCCGGAGAGAGGCTGTAACGGAACCAGGTCGACACCTTGAACAGCAGGCCGATAGTAAAGATTGCTGTGGCAATGTATAAACTAGTAGTAAAGAACATAATTGATTTTAACGGTTGATAGATTCAATATTTTTATCCAGTGCCAAACGGGGATGCCTGAATGCGGTTAAATCTTAAAAGGATTGGGACCCATGCCTTTAAGGTCTTTGATATATGTATTCAGAATATCAACATATTTATTCACATCCCTGATTTCAAGACTCACAAAGCGGACCCTTTCAGGCTCGATCATCATCGTTTTCAGTTTCTCACTTAAATCGCCACTGCGCTTCTGGACCAGTTGATTTCCTCTGATAAAGTGGCACTGGTCGTCTTTACAGCCGGCAATCAAGACCCCATCAATTCCTAAAGAGAGTGCATCAGCCAAAAGGGCGTTGTTTACCGATCCGGCACACGGCACCTTAATAACAATGGCATTGGGTGGGACCGCGAGCCCCTGGTCCACTGCCGACCGTGCGGCCTTATGAGCGTCATTCTCACACAACAGCGCCAGGATGACGGGTTCATTTTTGCCCATGAATGAAGTGTTGATTGCTTCAATCTGGACCGCCATCTGTTTGATGGTATTATTGTTGAGAGAGATGACTGCAAGCGGACAAATACCCATACAGTTGCCGCACTGCCGGCAGCGGGCCAGGTCCGGTGTCGGAAATTCTTTTTCATCGAAAACAAAGCTCGAAAAGGGGCACTCCTCCACGCAGCGTTTGCACTGGTCACACTTGGTTTTATTCACCACCGGATAGGTCGGTTCGATCAGGACGGTGCCGCCTAAATATTTCAACGCCTGCATGGCGGATCGATGACTTGAATCGATCGATTGGGAGACATTCATCGGTTCGCGGCAGCTTCCCCCCACATAAATGCCGGTCCGCTGGCTTTCCTCGGGATGACATTGAAGATGTGATTCAAAAAAATGATATTGATTCTGAGGAAGCTTGAGAAGCTGGGCGGTTTCCTGGGTACCGCCCGAAGGGCACATGCCCCCTGCCAAAACCAACAAGTCTAAATTCAGATTAATTTTTTTGTCCAGCAGAGGGTCGAGTACGGTTATATTCAACTTCCCCTGATTTTGATCAATTTCAACCTTTGCCGGTCTGTCGCGAACAAAGGTGACGTCGCCTAATTCCCTGGTTTTGCGATAAAGCTCTTCATCAAAACCGGAAGTGCGAATATGCTGGTAAAAAACATAACATTTTGCGTCCGGAACCAGTTCTTTGAAATAAAGAATTTGTTTTAGCGTTGCCGAGCAACAGACAGAAGAGCAGTAGGGGAGGTGTCGCTCATCCCTGCTTCCCGCGCACTGGATAAATCCGACTTCCTTCAAATCGTTTAAAGATAATTTGGCAGGGTGTCCCTGCTGTCGGCCATGGGCTGAAAGCAGCCCTTCCATTTCCAGGTTGCTGATGATGTTATCAGAGCGACCGTAGCCGTACTCTTCAACATTAGAAAGGGGATAGAGGTCCCAACCGGTCGTAATGAGAACCGCTCCGACCCGAAGCTGTTCTTCGGAAGGTGATTGGTTCAGATCAACGGCCTTTGCAGGACAAATTTTCTCGCACTCCCGACATTCCGGCGGGCAATGTTCCCGCTCTATCACGAAAGCAGATGGAAAGGGCATTGGCATCGGCGAATGAATCGCCTTGATATGATTGGAAACTGGAAAAGCCCCTGGAATTTCTTTGGGGCAAACCGCCAGACATTCTCCACAGGCATTACATTTTGTTTCACTGACAAACCGGGGTTTTTTTTGAACCGTTGCCATGAAATTCCCGGGGCTTCCCGAGAGGGTTTCCACTTTGGACCGAGTGTGAAACTCAACATGATCTGATTCGTTGAGTTTCTGCAGTGTAAATTCCAGTCCACAGTGGGGGTCGCAGATTCGGGGGTAAAACCGGGAAAGCAGCGCGACCTTACCACCCACGCCGCTTTCCTTTTCAACGAGATGCACATGCTTTCCCAGTGTGGCCAGCGATTCGGCCGCGTGAAGCCCTGCCACTCCCGCACCGATGATAAGAATTGAATCTGAAGCGGGAAGCTCCATAGGCTCCAGGGGTTCAAGCAGCCGGGTCCGGGCAAGGGCCATTTGAATGAGCGCGGAGGCCTTGGCCGCCCGGACTTCCGGCGCCGTCTCTTTAAGACAGATCCCTTGTTCTTCCAAATCTGTCCATTCATGCAGATAGGGATTGAGCCCTGTGGCAGACAACTTACCTTTTATATGTTTCATTTGGTAAGGGGTAAATCGACCCACCCACAAGAATCGGTCGACCTGTTTGTTTTCCACACCGTTTTTAAGCGAATCAAAGAAGACGGTCGTCCACAGCGCATCAACAATTTCACAGCGAGCCACGTTTTTAGCCTTTGTGAATTTCTTGACCAAACCGTCAAGGTCGATGGCCTGGGAAAGCCGCCCGCCTTGATCCCATATGAATATTCCGATTTTGGGTACTATTTTATCCATTATTCCGGTTCTACTCTGTTTTTATAGCGAAAGCGTTCTACTTTTCCGTTAATGTCCACACACGTCCAGGTAATGTTGTCCGTTCCCATCATCGGGATAAGCTTGGCGCCATGGTAACCCAGCTGGTAAGGGATTCGGGTTTCAATGGCTCCCACCGGACAAACTTTCGTACAAGACATGCAGTCCCAGCAATCACGAGGCTGCCGGCAATAGGCTTTCTTGTTTTCGCCAAGGGTCATGAGATCTCCCGGGCAGATTTGTTCACAGAGTGTTTCTTCTTCAGCTTTACAGCCGTCACATTTTTCTTTGTCAACTCTCGGTGGCATATTGATTTCCTCCTTAAAATTATGCTTTGAACCGATCCCCGGGAACGATTTGTTCATAGGGTCGGGTGAACGTTTCTATTTCGCCTGTTTCAATATTCCGTTTGCTTTCCACGAAACAATCGAATTTTGGATCCATATCCGGGTAATCCGAGCGGGTCTGCCAGCCCTTCCAGCGGGTTTCTTTGCGAAACTTCAGGTGATGCGTTAGGACTTCTGCCACATCCAGCCGGTCTACCACTTCGTGGGCGCTCATGAGATCGTGAAGGTCTTTGGCATAAAGGAACTTCACCTGTTCCTGGAGCATCTTCAGGTGTTTAAGGGCGTAATCCAGCCGTTCTTCATTGGTCCGGTAGAACTGAGAGGTTCCGCCGGCATATTCATCCATCAGCCGCTGCATGCGCTCTTCCATCTCAAGGGGGGCGACGCCGTCAAATTCGGCACCCCGTAAAAGCGGAGCAAAGACCCGTTCCTTCTCCTGTTCCACCTGCTGTGAATTCAGTTCGGGCAGAGAAACCGAGCCTAAATATTCCACAGCGCCGCGGGCCGCTAGTTTGCCTTCGGCTGCACAGCCACCCACGAACTTATTGGGGTTGCCGCCGGCTGATTCGCCGGCGCCAAAAAGGCCGGGAATGGTGGTCATTCGGTTGATTTCCACCCAGTAGCCGCTGCCGGTATGGCCCCCCACAACATACGGGTCACTGCCATAGATTTCAATCGGGTCCTTGGTGATGTCCTGGCCCCGGCTGGCTAGAAAAAGAACAAACGATGGCCTCTCGTTCAGATAATCTGTTTTGAGGTCTCTAACGTCCTCCGCCGTCAAGTGCGTGGTATCCGCATAGGTCGGTCCCCTGCCGGCCAACCATTCCTCCATGGGGGCGTTGGCGCGAATGTAACGCGGCGCTTTGTCCCCGCCCATATGCGCATAGTGCTTTTCTAAAATCTTCTCGCCCTTGGCGTTGATGATATTGGATTTATAACCCACTGAAATCGTATCCACCGGTCCGCAGTGATCTTTGGTCCGGGTGGC
Organism: Desulfobacterales bacterium; assembly: GCA_029211065.1. Taxonomy (NCBI): domain Bacteria; kingdom Pseudomonadati; phylum Thermodesulfobacteriota; class Desulfobacteria; order Desulfobacterales; species Desulfobacterales bacterium. Next base: position 62,692 of record JARGFK010000011.1, on the reverse strand, counting down.
CACCCATCGCTGTTCAAAAGAGGTCATCTCGGCGCCTTTGCGAATCCCAATGGCATATCCGGATCCAACGTTAAATGGGCACATCCAGGTTTGATGGTGGGAGTTGGTGGCGTCGCTGGTATAAGACTTATACAGACCGCAAGCCCCGCCGGTTGAAACAACGGTGGCTTTGGCGCGAAACACATAAAACTTGCCATCCTTGACGCCGAATCCCATGGCGCCGACGCATTTGTCGCCGTCCATCAGCAAGTTGGTGGCAGCCACACGATTGTAAACTTCCGCACCGACCTCCATGGCCTTTTCCGCCATGATGGGTTTGAGCTGCTCGCCGTGGATGGAAATGTCCCAGCCCCCGCGATACTGGGGCGTGCCTTCATCATCCCGGATGATGGGAAGACCCCAGGAGGCAAGATCCTCTACAGCCCCGTTTAAAATTTTTGCATTACTCAGGGCCAAATCCTCCCGAAGCGGTCCTCCACCGACCTGTGAACGACTCCACCGAACCAGGTCTTCCGGGGTTTTGCCGGGGGGGATATAGGTGTTGATGGCGTCCATACCGGCGGCGGTTGCGCCGCTTCTGCTGATATGAGCTTTTTCCATGATGGCGACCTTGAGCTCAGGGTTGAGCTTCTTGGCTTCAATTGCGGCAAAACAGCCGGCATTGCCGCCGCCGACAATTAGTAAATCCGTTTCAATGACCTCCGTTGGGATTTCATTGATGTCTGCTGGTTGTTCTTTAGACATGTTTTACTCCTTTCAATGAAAATAAATGTTCCTCCAAATCTATATTTCTGGATATCCTTACTAAACGTAATAAATAAAACAAATCTATCGGATGGACGATAATGACGAAGATTTTTAATAAGTAGAAGCTGTCATGACTCGTTCAATTTGCCGGGGATAAACGATTAAGAACATCGAGTTCCTTTGGCCGGCCTCAATGTGATGCCTATTATCTAAACTGCAGCAGTGGTCTTTTCCTTGACTCACAAGCCGAAACTTTGTATGGCTCGGCCTAAAAAAAGCAAGTTCTTATCCCTTCACCGGAAAAATCTCTTTCAAGAGATGCCGTTGGACTATTTCGAGCTTCTGCACCGTTTTTCCAGAGCTTCTTTTATCTACACGGAAAAAATAATCGCTGTTTATCGTCTGCACGATATTCGGGTGACTTTTAAAGAAATATAGTTAAAATTCCGGAAAAATATGAAAACGGCAATCTCGGGAATTTAACCATGACCAGTGTAATGACCCATATAAAAAGGAGGATATTTATGAGCGACTATCAAAATCTGAAAAACGTGAAGCCTACGTTCGCCAATAACAGGGAAAATCGTTTTCGTGTTGTTGCGCGTACAAAAAATTCAACCAAAAGGAGAAAGAGCATGCGTTCCACCTTCATGACCTTGTTTTTGTATGCAGCCCTTGCCGGCCTTTGCGTTATCCAGCCCGTTTTTGCGGCTGACTACCCGGATCGACCGATAAAAATGCTTACCATGGTAAAGCCCGGCGCCCAGATTGATTTGTTGACACGAAAGCTGGCTGATGCCATGAGTGCTGAACTGGGTCAACCCGTACTGGTGATCAACACGCCCGGGGGGTCCCATGGGAGCGTAATGGCCATGGACCTGAAAAACGCTAAACCCGATGGATATACCCTGGGTGTGGGTGCTACGGCCGCGTACACCTATTCACCCCATTTCGTCAAAACAAGCTACAAGTTTGATGATTTTCAATTCATTTCCATGCTGGGGCTCAATCAGAGCGGTTTTGTGTGCACACCCGATCGTGGCTGGAAGGGCTTAAAAGACGCCTTTGCGTGGGCGAAGAAGGAAAACAAAGGGGGCCTGATCTATATGTTTCAGGGGTCTGACGACCGTGATGTGATGAAGCGCATCGCCGCCAGTGAGGGGGTCAAGCTGGCCCTTATGCCGAGCCAGGGCGGACCATCGATCATATCAGCCGTTATGGGTGGTCATGCCAACATAGGACACCTGGGCGCCATTTTGTTTGGGTACGTGCCGGAAAAATTGACGCTGCTGGCAGCATCAACACCCACACGGCTTAAAGACCCCAAAGGTCGTAAAGAACTTCAAGATGTCCCCACCGTTAAGGAACAGGGTTGGGACGAATCCGTGGAAATGTTTGTAGTGCTGACTGCGCCAAAAGGCCTGCCCGGTGACATAGCGGACAAACTGGAAGAGATCCTGATGAAACTCTCAACGGATAAAGCGTTTCGTGAATTTGTTGCCATAAAGCTGAAAATGGGGCCAGTGGACTATGGCAAGGATGCCGCAAAGACGTATATGAAGAGTGCCTATGATAAATTTGGGCGCCAGGCAAAAGCAGGGAAGTAAAATTAACAGCACCGGACCCACCGAAACGGTCGTTAGAGATCCCGATTCGGGATCTCTATAACGGCCCTAAAGCGTCGGTACCAAAAAAGAATCTGCACTGGCAGATTGCTGCTATGATAAACAATGAATTCGAGTGAGGATGGTATGACGAGAAAGAAAAGAGAAAATCTCGTCTCTGCAGGTGTCGCGTTGGGGAGTTTGGTTTTTTTACTATGGGTCATTCCCACCTTTACACCCCCATATCCGGGTTATGGTGTCTCTTCTGCGCTTCTGCCCCATGTGGCTTTCGGGAGCATATTGGCCCTTTCATTGTTGTCGCTGGGGCTTAATTTTTTTTCTCATTTTAAATCTAAACCAACAAAGTCCAAAGCGGGTCAATCAGGGGATATTCCCCTGGCAGAAAGGGTGTATTTGTGGCGTCTTGTCTGTTTCATGATCCCCTGCATCCTGTTGATGCCCGCCATGAATTGGATCGGTTTTATCCCGGCCGGGCTCGTGTTTATGTTGTTGATCCAATACCTTTGCGGTCAGCGCCGGCCAGTTACCATGGCGATAGTAGCTGCTGTTACGGTGGGTTTTATGTGTGCGGTCATGCGATATGGACTCGGTATCCCCATGCCGTAAACCGGAGCGTATCCGATAGGAGCAGGTGTGTTTGAACTAATTATTGCAGGATTCATAGATTCACTGCACCCCTTAAACTTGCTGTTTGTGCTGGTGGGGGTCACGGCGGGCATGATCGCAGGGGCGATTCCGGGCATTAACGGGCCCATGGCCATTGCCCTGTGCATACCGCTATCGTACTACATGTCCCCCGTGTCGGCCATCGGCTTTCTGGTGGGCCTCAATAAGGGGGCTTTTTATGGGGGCGCCATCTCCGGCGTACTGCTCAATACACCGGGCACACCCGAAGCTGCGGCAACCTCGTGGGACGGCTACCCGCTGGCGTTACAAGGTAAGGGCGAAAAAGCCTTGCGCATGGCACTCTATGGGTCGGTTTCCGGGGATTTTTTTGCGACCTGGGTACTGATTTTAGTGGCCGCACCTCTCGCGACGGTGGCCCTGTACATGGGACCGCCGGAAATTTTTGCCTTGATCTGCATGGCCATGACCATCATTGCCGGGTTGGGAACGAAATCGCTTGCACGGGGCCTTATCGCCGCTGCACTCGGCATCTTTGTAGGCACCATCGGCATGGAACCGGTGTCCGCACTGCCGCGTTTGACCTTTGGGCTTTATAAATTGGAAAGGGGCATCGCACTGATTCCTATCGGTATCGGGATGCTGGCTTTCGCTGAAATCATCATCCAATTGGAGAGTCATTACAATAATAATATCGACGGTTCCGAAGCCACCTGCACGTTCTCCGACAAACCGGAAGACCGCTTCCTTTCCTGGCCCGAGTATCGCCGTAATATCAAAACACTCCTGCGTTCAGCCATAGCGGGTACCGCGGTTGGCGCCATGCCCGGTCTGGGCGCGCCGGTGGCCTCCTTTTTCGCTTACGACCAGGCAAAGAAAAGATCAAAACATCCTGAAAAATTTGGTATGGGCGCCCTTGAGGGCATTGCCGCTTCGGAATCGGCCAACAGTGCGGTCTGTGCGTCCAGCCTGATTCCATTGTTCACCCTGGGGATTCCGGGCAATGTGGCCGCGGCCCTGCTCATCGGCGCGTTCATCATACACGGCATGATCCCCGGGCCTTTGATGTTTGAACAGAATGCGCAATTCATCTACTCCATATACGGCAGTCTAATCATTGCCAATATCTTTTTGCTGATTGTCGGGCGTCTGGGATTAAGGGCCTCTTGTAAGGCGGTACAAACACCCCGGCCGATCCTCTATCCCATAATCATCTTCACCTGCATCATGGGCTCCTATCTGGGGGCGTATAATGTTTTTGATGTCATGCTCATGCTGTTTTTTGCATTTCTTGCATATTTCATGAGAAAGTATGATTATTCCCACATCTGTTTTATTATCGGTTTTATTCTGACGCCGATTTGGGAGACTGCGCTTCAGCAGGTCATTATTGCATCGGAGCTTGATACGTTTATGTTCTTCAAGCGTCCAGTGGCAATGATCTTAATGTGTGTTACGGGTTATATCGTTTTCAAGACAGCTAAAACTTCGATGAAAAAAAAATAACGGTATGATACAGCAGACTGACAACCCTGAGAAAGAACCAGCCTATCTTGACTGGCCAGAGGAGAATACTGGCGAAAATAGACAATGTTTCCACTGGAATCAACCGGGTTCAAACATCTGCCTGGACTTTCATGGGGACCCAGCGAATGCGGAACTGGTGGTACTTTCTGACGGAAATCACCACATGGCGCTTAGGGAATGCCTGGATCTTTTTTTACAGCAGCATAAAGAGTTGTCCGGAATATTCTATGCTACAACCCCGCCAGGCCCTATTGTGAACCTGCTGAAGGCTGGTGCTCTTCAAATGGGCAATCTGATCATCCGCGTATCTCCCCATGTCTTTATCAGCCCGCCGAAGGTGCTCGACAATCTGGTTGCTGAAGGTTATATGCAGACCCACAAGCCGTTTATGCGAAATCGCGGCAGTGTCTTATTGGTCAAAAAAGGAAATCCGAAAAATATTTCAGGAGTTGCGGATCTGGCACAACAAAATCTGCGCCTGTTTTTATCAAACCCGGAAACTGAAACGGTGAGCTACAGGGGATATGTGGATACCTTAAAAGGAATGGCTGCCGGAGAAGGGATTGAGTTGTCATTTTTGACTGATGCGGCCGGAACAGGGATCGTTTACGGCGAACGGATTCATCACCGGGAGGTACCCCAGGCCCTGGCTGATGATCGCGCCGATGTTGCGATCGTTTATTATCATCTGGCATTACGGTATATCCGGATTTTCCCGGCGCTGTTTGAGATGATTCCTCTGGGCGGTACGACGTTGGATCCTCAACCGGCCCCAGAAAATATTATCAGCCTGACGCACGCCGGCATCGTTGGCGACGGCGGCAGGTGGGGGGGCGATTTTTTGCAGTTTTTATCATCCAAGACAGTCAGTGATATTTATGCGTATCATGGATTGCTGCGAGCGGAGTAATATTCTTTTGCGGTAATCTCTGGTGCGGTGGAAATTGAATTAAAACAGTCCTTGACAAAAGCTGAAAGGCCCATTATAAATCGCCTCAACAAGAGGTTAGATACCATGTTAAACAACCCCACCGGACATACTTTTTTTATTTTCAGACGCTTCTTTTTTAGCTTTAGAAGCGTCCATCCGGTTGTTTAGCCTTTAAATAATAGCACAAACTCCCCGGGTGGACCCAGCAACGGTCTGCCCGGGGTTTTTTTCAGCCCCGGGAGAATTCTCCCGGGGTTTTTTATTTGCCCATGGGGTCATAGACCATAACGCGCTTGTGAGTCAATTTCATTAGGAGGAATTAAAATGCTGCTGGTGTTAAAAAAGGAAATTACGGAAAAAGAAAAAAGTATCATTCACTCAACGCTTTCCGGGCAAGGATGCATCGTTCGGGAAATTGCCGGCGCCGGCCAGAATGTTATCGGGGCGGTAGGAGGTAAAAACAAGGACGTTCAAATTTTTGAAAAACTGCCGGGGATTGAAAAAGTCATTCCCATTTCAACCGCGTTTAAACTGGTCAGCCGCCAGATGCATCCCGAAGACACCCATGTACAGGTCGGCGATGTGACCATCGGCGGGGAACGGATTGCCGTGGCGGCCGGGCCCTGCGCCATCGAAAACAGAGAGCAGGCCCTGGCGATTGCCCATGAGGTCAAAAAATATGGCGCGGTCCTATTCCGGGGCGGCGCTTTTAAACCCAGATCTTCCCCCTATTCTTTTCAGGGCATGGGCGAAGAAGGGCTGAAAATTCTGGCGGAGGTGCGGGATGCGACCGGTCTGCGGGTGGCCAGTGAAATGACTTCCCCCGCCCAGGGGGAACTCATGCTAAAATATGTTGACATCGTGCAAATCGGTGCGCGCAACATGCAGAATTTCGAGCTTTTAAAATGTGTGGGGCAGATGAACAAGCCGGTTATCTTAAAGCGCGGGTTGTCGTCAACCATTGAAGAGTGGCTGATGTCGGCCGAATATATTCTTTCCGAGGGGAATGGCCAGGTGATTCTATGCGAAAGAGGCATCCGCACGTTTGAACCCTATACCCGCAACACCCTGGATCTATCCGCCATTCCGGTTTTAAAGGCGTTGACCCATCTGCCGGTCATGATCGATCCGAGCCATGCCACCGGCATCCGCGAAAAGGTCAGCCCCATGGCCCGGGCGGCAGTTGCCGCAGGCGCGGACGCCCTGATTATCGAGGTGCACAATGAACCGGACAAGGCCCTTTCCGACGGCGCCCAGAGTCTTTATCCGAAACAGTTTGGACAACTGATGCGCGATATCTATGTGATTGCGCCGGTGGTGGGCAAGCAGCTGGATTTCGGCTATCTGGAAAAGGCGACGGTCGTCAGTCTTTTGCAGCAAAATATCGGAAAAAGCAAACCTTCGGCCGCTTTTCTGGGCGAACCCGGGACCTACAGCCACAGGGCCTGCAACCAGTATTTCGGCTCAAAGGTTGCCGCCGTATCCAAACCGACCTTTCGGTCCATTTTTGAGGCTGTCAAAACCAATGAAGTCAATTTCGGAGTGGTGCCCCTGGAAAACTCCCTGTCCGGAAGCATTCATGCCAACTATGACCTTCTACTCGAATATGATTTGAGAATCATCGGGGAATTAACCCTGCGCATTATTCACCATCTCATCGCGCATCCGGGGACCCAACTTAGAGACATTAAACGGGTTTTGTCGCCGGCTCAGGCGTTTCAACAGTGTGGCCGGTTTCTGGAATCCCACGGCAGATGGGAGCTGGTGCCGGTCAAAGATACCGCCAGCGCGGTTAAGACGATCAGCAAAGTGCACACCCCCGGCGATGCCGCCATCGGCAGTAAAGAGGCCGCCGAGATATACGGAATGACGGTCGTTGAGGAAGGGATTGAAACCGACCCCCGCAACTATACCCGCTTTGTAATCGTCGGGACCCAGGCCCTTAAAAAAGGGGACTGTGGGAAATCAGCGCTTATTTTTTCCACCGATCACCATCCGGGATCGCTGTTTGAGGTAATGAAGATTTTTGCGGAAAACAACATCAACCTGGTAAAACTGGAATCGCGGCCCATTCACGGCAAGCCATGGGAGTATATGTTTTATGCCGATGTGGAAGCGGATGTGGAGGCGGAAACATTTAAACCGATTTTAAACCGGTTGATTGAAAGGACCGATTTTTTGAAAATTTTAGGAAGTTATTGACCGCCGGCAACTCCGGAATTTCAAATCAGACTGTTTTGTGGTATAGAAAATAGGCCGTACCTTATGCCCGGTTGCGGTTGATCTTTTTGATGCGGCCAACCGGCTGGTCGCTGTGGCCCAGGTTGGCTATATACTACTCGAAGGCTGAACCAGGCATGAAACTTGATGGGAAAAGGGGTGAACATGCGTGAATTTGATGCTTTGATCGTCGGTTCGGGAACCGCCGGACAAACCGCCGCATATGACCTGCAGGAAAAGGGGCTGAAGGTGGCTGTGGTTGAAAAAAGTGATCGGCCGGGAGGAACCTGTGCCTTGGCCGGCTGCCAACCCAAAAAATGGTTTTATGAGGTTACGGAAACCGTTGCCAGGTCAAAACATTTAACCGGGAAAGGCGTTGCCAAGGCTGCCAGGGGGGTCTGGACGACCATTCAAAAACAAAAAAGCGGTTTTACTTCCCGCATCCCCTCGGGAACCGTGAAAGGTCTTGAGTCGGCCGGCATTGCTTACGTTAAGGGGAATGCCAGATTTATTGATACCGGTACGCTGGCGGTGGACGGAAAATCCTTAAAAGCCGGCCATATCATTCTGGCCACCGGCGCCCGGCCGATGGAATTGCCCATTGAAGGAAACGAATACCTTGCGACCAGTGATGATTTTCTTGGATTAAAAAAACTGCCCAGACGGATCGTTTTCGTCGGGGGTGGATTTGTCGCTTTTGAATTTGCCCATTTCGCAGCCCGGCTGGGTTTGTCGAACGTTCGTATCGATATTCTGGAAGTCACTGACCGGCCGCTGGGTCCCTTTGACCCGGAAATGGTTGATTTGCTAATGGCGGCCTCACGGGAAGAAGGCATCCGGGTCCATACCGGCATCCAGATTACATCCATTCAAAAAAAGGCCGGTGAAACCATCATCCGGACCGATCCGCGGCGTATCTTTAAGGCCGACCTTGTTGTTCACGGTGCGGGAAGAATTCCGAATGTGGAGTTCCTTGACCTTGAGGCGGGTAAGATTCAGTATTCCAAAAAAGGAGTCACAGTTGATAAGGGGATGAAAACTTCCAATCCGCGCGTTTACGCCGTCGGTGATTGTGCTGCAACGATTCAGCTGGCCCGGGTGGCGGATTACGAGGCCCATGTGGCGGCAAAAAACATTTTAGCTGAACATGGCCTTTCCAAAAGCGCCCGTATCGATTATGGGGCCGTACCTGCGGTTCTCTTTACCTACCCCCAGTACGGCATGGTGGGAAAAACAGAAGCGGCTTTAAAACAGGAAGGAAACGATTACCGCAGGAGCTTTGAAAAAAACCTGGGATGGCCCACTTATAAACGAATCGGCTTAAAACATGCAGCCTATAAGATTCTCGTCGGAGAGGAAAATCGGATACTGGGCGCCCATTTTCTTTCAGATAATACCGGCGGCCTGGTCCATACCCTCAAGCTGGCGATGGTCAACGGCATTCCTGCTGATGAACTATACCGTCAATGCATCATGAGCCCATATCCCACGCGTGAAAGCGACCTGATCTATATGCTGGAGCCGTTCCTTTCATAGCAGGCCGTTGCAAAGCTGCGGCTGCGGTCGCCATTCGGCGTTGGGCGACTCTCGCTAATGCTCATCCCGCTTTGGCGGGACTGCGCGTGTCGAATCGTCGCGCGCCTCGCCTGGCGACCTGATTCTTGTTTTTCAACAGCCTGCCAGCGCCCCTTTTTCAGCCCATCAAACTGAATCAAAGGAAAATATCTGATCCCGATCCCTGAGAACTTTTAGTCTTGATTCTGCTTCCTCAGGAAAATATCCAAAGCTTCGATGACCACCGCTGAAATGGTTGACCCGTTTTTCGAAGAAAACGCCTCAATTCGCTCGGCCAGCCGACAGGGGATGTTTATTTTAAGCTCCTGAGTCAGGTCTGTACATTGTTCTTTGAAATTTTTACTGGTCATACTACACGTCGCCTCTTGAGGTTGAAAATTCCACCCGGGAACATTCTGAAAAGGAGGTTTGCGGCCGGGTCTGTCTTTTAAATTAAAAAATTTTGATTTATCCGCAAGATCAGTATAAAATACATGAAACAATCGATAAAAGTCAAAGGGCACCCTTTTAACGCTATAAAGGAATTAAGAAATGGAACGACAACTGGTTGAATTTGTTGACGGCATCAAATCAAACAAACAGGTCAATTCCTTTGATGAAGCCGCGACCAAACAGGCGATCGTATTAAGAGTGTTGTTTTTGCTGGGCTGGGATATTTTCAATGTTGATGAAGTAAATCCCAATCTTGGGAATGAATCGCAGCAGGCAGACTATGCCTTAAGCATAAAAAACACCCGCAAGGTACTCATAAAAGTCGTTAAACCCAAGGAAACCCTGGATAAACACCAGGAAAAGGTTTTTGAATATGCTTCCAAAAAAGGGGTTGAACTTGCAATTTTGACCAATGGCGTCATCTGGTGGTTTTATCTTTCATCCAATAAGGGCAATGCGCTTCAAAACCGGTTTGTCGTATTGGATTTTTCAAAGCAAAAGACCAATGATATTGAAGAGCAGTTGACGGCCTTTTTGAAAAGGGATGAGGTTTCAAAAGGGGCTGCCCTAAAAAGAGCGGCGGATATACTAAAAAATATACTACAGCAGGCCGCCCGGAAAGCAATCCCGGAGGCCTGGTCCAAGATATTGTCTGAACCCCATGACATGCTGATCAAACTGATAGGTGAAACCGCTGAAAAAATGAGTGGCGTTCCGGCGGAAAAGAATGCGATCGTCAATTTTTTAAGCGAATATTTAAAGCAGCCGCAAAAGACCGAAGCGCCGGCGCCGCAGCCGGAAGAAAAGGCAGCGTCCAGAATGGAAAAGGCTGTGTTTATACCTGAAAAAGAGGTGCAAAAATCTTATGACGGGCAATCCATCACCTCTTTTTCGTTGAAAGGGAAGATATGCAAAGTCAAATCCTGGGAGGAACTGCTGGTTAAATTGTGCGAAGTTTTAAGGACGGAGCATCATCAGGATATCGACAGCCTTCAATGGCATTCGGTGGGTAAAAAATATTATTTCAATGCCAATTCAAACGAACTGCGCTTTCCGGCAGGCATTGCCGGAACAGACCTTTTTGTTGAAACCTATTTAAACCCGAATGAGGCGGTTAGGGTTGCGCTTTCGATTTTGTCGGAATTTGGATTTGCCGGGAGTGACCTGAAAATATCTTAACGACAATATTTTATAAAGACACAACATTCCCAAATCCTGCAACAATAGTGTAAACTAAACGAGAGGGCTGACGACAATGAAACCGTTGCTTAAATCCAATGGATGCCCCTACAGGAGATGATTGATCAAACCCTAAATTCATCACTGTGACCGGCCGCCGCATCATGGTACTGAATTCTGGTTTGATAGTTGGCCAAATCGATTATAGCCGTCGCTTGATAACCCTCCATCGTCCAGGAGAGCACAAGTTCACTTTCATCTGAATCGTGGATCCTGAATTCTCCGTTGAAGGCCGGAAAGGTGTTGCGGAATTCCATTAATTTTAATAACCGCTTGACCGCCGGTTTTTCCGTGGCCGTCTGAATTTCATCAAGATCATAGTTATGTCGGTTGATATTTCTGCCCGATTGCGTTTTCTCAACCATCTCAATGTCATTTTCTCCCGCCAGCAAGCCGACATAGTAAACCTGCGGAATACCCGGCGCAAAAAACTGGATGGTACGCGCCGTCAAATAGGAATCGTCATTTGATTCCAGGGCTGAGTAGTAAGTACAGTTGACCTGATAGATGTCCAAATTTTGATATTCCGGTCCGGAATATATCCGTTTGACATTGGAGCCTTTTTGATAGAGCCCTTCAATGGTGCGGTCGATATCTTCAGGGGCCAGAAGATCCCGAACATCGACGACACCGATACCATCGTGGGTATCAAGAGCCGTTATCTGTTTGTGAGGGCAGATCCGCAGCCACTCGACGAGTTTTTTGTTGGTATGATGATAGAGAGCATTGAGAACCAGCAGGGGCAGCGCAAAATCATAGGACCAGTACCCTTTTTCCGCCAACTTGAACTGATAGCTGTAATGCTCGTGCACCTCGGGCAATACGTCGGTATCAAACGTTCTCGTCAGATCGCTTAACCAATCCAGTAATTCCCAGATTTGCGGTTCTAGAAAAAACAGTTGGTTCCAACTTTGAAGGTGGTGTAAGCAATGGCGTCTAATCGGATTAATTTGGCGCTGCTGCGGGCCAACCGAATCAGGAACTTGCGCATGACTTCCCGGGTGACGGCAGAAGTGTAATCCAGATCAATTTGTTCATAGTCAAAGGTACACCAAATTTTTTCTTTGGAGCCGTCGGAACGTTCTATCACCGTATAGGGATGGCGGGGCTTGCGGGTATATACTTTGGCCAGATCGGCATCGCTGATTTCGCCGTTGGGACTGATTTTTCTGAAGCTTAAAAACATGTCGGCATACGGGGACACAGCGCCGTTTTCGATATAGTCCTGAAAGAACAAGGATTGACGGGAAATATGATTGACCATGAAATCAATGACCATGTCAAAATCGCGACCGATTTTATCGACATCTTCCCAACTTCCGAAAGCGGGATCAACCTCGTCATAAGTCAACGGTGCGAATCCCCGGTCCGCCGAAGACGGATAGAAAGGTAAAAGGTGTACCCCTCCGACTGCTTTGCGGAGATATTTTCGCAGGACATAATGAAGTTCAGGCAGATTATGCCCCAGACTGTCCGGATAGGTGATGAGCTGAATTTTATTTTGCAGTGTCATGATGATGCATCGGCCTTTGCGGTTTGAATGAACTGATAATGGTCAATGGCTTCAAGAATACCACCGGCATAGGGCGCTTTGGCAAAAAAGATATGTTTTTGTCCTTTCAATTTTTCCAGTTCGGGGCTGTAATTGCCAACCACAACGGCCCGGGGCTCGCCGCGCAGCATCTCCTCGTCGTTGCCGGAATCGCCGCAGACCAGAAAGTTGGAGAGCGGAATTCCCCATTTGTAACTCAAATAGCGAAGTGCCTTTCCTTTGGATGCCCGAAAGGGGAGAATGTCCAGATGTTTCTGATGGGAATAGACCAGATTGTAGCGGCATTTATGTTTGAGCAGCCGAGCGTGTATCATTGCCAAATGATCCTTGTCGGGCGCCATATCATAGCTGATTTTAAATTTCCGCTGGGTTGCTTCCAACTGGTATTCTAAAAAATCAAATTGTTCTAACAGTGTGACGATTTTATCGCGATTCCAACGGCTGGAAATATGGGTCTTCCACCCTTGACTGTAGTGCCTGTCCGGGCCGTAGTAAATTTCGCTTCCCACCGACGATATGATGATATCCGGGGAAGGGATCCCATGCCCCTGTAAAACGGTAACGGCGGAATCCACCGTGCGACCGGTAGCGACGCCGAAACCGACAAACACTTTACAGTCGGTCAATAGATGAATCAGCTCCAACAGGTCTTCATTCCTGCCGCCGATCAGGGTGTTGTCGATATCACAGACAACAAAATAATTTATCTTTATCAATCTGTTGCCGATAGAATTGGATGGAACTGCCGCAGCCAAATCGGCGGCATCTGACTTTTCCAGCAGACGCTTGATTTCAGCGATATACTTTCGGGCATGACTTTGCCAAGTATAGTGTTTACGGGTATTCATGACACCATTTTTTGAAAATTTGTCCCACTGGTGGTTGTGGGCGATGATCCCGCTAACGGCACAGGCAATTTCTTCGGATTGGGTTGGATCCACCAGGATTCCGCTGCGGCAGTTATGAATGATATCTCTGGGGCCGCCATCATTGGTGGCGACAACCGGCAGCCCGGAAGCGGAAGCCTCCAGCAGGGTGATACCAAATGGTTCCGTTAGGGCCGAGTTTACAAAAACACCTTTTTTCTCAGCGGCGATACGATAGATCTCCGGGACTTCGTGTTCAAAATCGTGCTGTTTGGGGATAGCCATTTTCCCGTACAGGTTGTATTTGTCCATCAACAGCAGCATCTGGGTCAGCACGTCTCGCTCATTTTCTTCCATCAGGCGGATATCTTTGCGTATGCCGGCAAAAATCGCCAGATTGGCCATGGCCTGTAAGTTTGAATTTTCGCCATAGGCCCGAATAAGCCCGTCAATATTTTTGCGCTTGTCGGGCCGGCATAGCGCTAAAATCAAAGGCTTGTCCGGGTGCAGAAAAAAACGGTTGAGTTCCTGCATCAGCGACGCTTTGGCATACATGGCCGATTCCGGGCGCTCGGCTTCGGGCAACATATCGTGATAGAAAGGGTAAAACTTGTCAACATCAATGCCCGGCGGAATTGCGCGAAATTCGGGCAGGTCATCATGCGGATACATACCGTATTGATCCTGAATCTCCTGGTTCGTACTGGTCACAATCAGGTCGGCACATTTTAGGATTTCCTCTTCCACTTGAATACGGTGATCGATGCGATATTTTTTTTGACTTCTTCTTCACCGAGCCCTTCGTTCATCAGCTTTTGCTTCTTGATTCTTCCCAGCGAATGGCCGGTAAAAACAAAAGGAATGCCGAATATACGCGATAGCTGCATGGCTACATATCCGCCGTCGGCATAGTGACCATGCACCACATGGGAGATGTCACCTTCACGCTTGATAAATTTAATGGTTTTATCGATAAATTCTTCCAGGTGGGGCCACAGCAGCTCTTTGCGGATGTATTTACGTCCGCCGCACTGGATACGGACGATTCGAAATTTTTCATTCACGGATTCGATCGGTTTGGCATAATCGTCGGATACGGCTTTATCAGATATCAGACGGGTAAAAAGATCAACACGCCGGATTCCTTTCGCCTGGCTGAGAACATTGCCGAGCTCGATTACGTATTTCACCTGCCCGCCGGTGTCGGCATCCCGGCCAAGTTCCATGTTTTCAGAACGCACCAAGCCGTGGATGCTAAACATTTGGATATAAATTCCTTCAGCTTTCATCCAAATCGCCTCTCTTTTTTAAAATACGATTGTAGACATCTTTGCCGTCAGGGAGTGCCCCTTTGATTGAGCAAATATGGGCGGCAAAACAATTGGCCAGTGACAAGATTTTTTCAACCGGCCATTTCTGCAGATAACCCAGGGCAACGATGGCGGCATAGGCATCGCCTGCGCCAACCGTATCGACAATATCTATGGGTCCGGTTGGTTTAATGCGGCGATGTTTCTTATCCGTAAACCATTCACTGCCGTTCTCGCCGGCCGTCAACACGATGGATTCTATTGCAAACTCCCGAAACAGCCTGTCGATGAGGTTCCGGGTGCCTGTTTTTTCTCTCAGCATCCAGCTTAAAAACGATAGCTCCTCATGATTAAGTTTGAGGATGTCCGTCCTTTCCAAAGAGGCAGCGATGATTTTCTCGCTATAGCAGCCCGGCCTTAAATTGATGTCATATAACGTTCGGGTGGCGGTTTTTTTTTGAGACAGCATCTGCTGAATTGTTTGAAACCCATTTCCAGTCCGCTGCATCAGAGTGCCGAAATAAATTAACGCCGGCGGATGCTCCAGCAGCTTTTTGACGGATTCGTCACATTGAATGTAATCGTAGGCCGCGTTGGGCCGAATATTAAATTCAGGAGTTCCGTCTGGATTTAACTTGACATGTACAGTGCCGGTTTCATGATCGGGATCCACTTGAATATCATCCCCATTGAATCCGTGTTTATCGATAAAATCTATAATTTTTTGGCCTGGTTCATCCCGGCCGACACGTGAAATAAAACGCGTATCCATTCCCAGATTTTTCAAATGATAAGCAAAATTAAACGGAGCGCCGCCCAGACGGCGGTATTCCGGAAAGATATCAAAAAGTATTTCTCCTATGACGAGTACCATGAAATATCTTAAACCTATTGCGGTCGAGACCGGTTTTTCAGATTAAAAGATTTTGAAGAATACACCGTACCAATCCTTTAATTATGAGGTTTTTTGGGTTGAAGGCTGTGCAATCGCTTATAAAATAATAGGTTATATGAGCGTGAATGTCAAACTGCCATATCCGCTCAGAGTTGACCGCCATACGAACCGTATTTGCCATAATCTAACAAAACAACAATCCGTAATTATTAAGAACACAATATGTTTTTTGAGAATTAATTGGGTTAAGGCGTTGATAATTATTTTTAACTGTGATATCGATATTTACAAATTAATTTGTAAATACAAGTAATTATATAATATTAAATTCATCAGATTTTCAAATACTTACTTTGAGTTATAAAAATTTTGGTGTAAATATTTATTTGACCAAAAAGCTTTTTAGCGCATCAATTGGCGGCTTAAAAATATCGGGTGTATTCTCATGACAAATAATTCCCAAACCACGTCTGTGTGCGATCATGTCTTGATCGCCATACGGCGTATTATCCAGTCAATCGACCTGCACTCCAAAAGTCTGGTCAAACAGTTTGGTCTTACCGGTCCCCAGTTGATCATTCTGAAAGAAATCTCACAATCCAGTGAAATAACGGCCAGCGATCTTTCACGGGCCATTAGCCTCAGCCAGGCGACGGTAACCGGTATTATAGATCGACTGGAAAAAAAGGGTTTGATCTCCAGAAGACAAAGTGCTCGCGACCGGCGCCGTACGCTGATCGAAACCACTTCGTCCGGAGATTTTCTGCTGGAAACCGCACCGCCGCTGATGCAAGAATCGTTTATCCAGCAGTTCAGTGAAATGCAAAGCTGGGAGCAGCATATGATTCTCAGCTCCTTGAATCGGCTGGTGGACATGATGGGTGCCAAACAAATTTTGGCGGCACCGATGCTGACGACAGGTCCCATCGAGCCGGCGCAGTCTTCAACCCATAATTCATTCACCAAATCGCAGCGTTGAGGCAATGAAAAAAATCGTCATACAAAATCTATTCAAAATCTTCGGTTCCCATCCTGAAAAGGCAATGCGTCTGGTCGAGCAGGGGCTCAGCAAACAAGAAATCATGGAAAAAACCCGCCACGGAGTGGGTTTGGTCGATGTGTCTTTTGACGTCAGCGAAGGAGAGATCCTCGTTGTCATGGGGCTTTCGGGCAGCGGCAAATCAACGCTGGTGCGATGCATCAATCGGTTGATCGAACCCACCGCCGGCAAGGTCACTGTCGATGGGCAGGACGTTATCGGTCTGTCCGAAAAAGAGCTGCGCGAGTTTCGTCAGAAACACTTCGGTATGGTCTTTCAGAACTTTGCTCTTTTCCCTCATCGGACTGTGCTTCGCAACGTAGAATACGGCCTCGAAATCCAGAAAGTCGAATCAGCCAAAAGAAAAGATTCTGCCATGAAAGCCTTGGAACAGGTGGGGCTCAAGGGATGGGAAGACGCATTTCCGGACCAACTCAGCGGCGGCATGCAGCAACGTGTCGGACTCGCGCGGGCATTGGCCTTGGATGCCGACATCATGTTGATGGATGAAGCCTTTAGTGCTCTGGACCCACTGATCCGCCGAGAAATGCAGGACGAGCTCATCAAGCTGCAGGATAAAATGCGGAAGACAATCGTTTTTATCAGTCATGACTTAGACGAAGCCATAAAAATTGGCGACCGAATCGTACTGATGAAAGACGGGGGAATCGTGCAGACTGGAACCGCTGAGCAGATTTTGACCAATCCGGCCAACGAATATGTGGCCAAGTTTGTCGAAGACGTGGACATGAGCAAGATCATCACTGCCGAAAAAATCATAAAAAAATCCGAGGCCATTGCCTATTATGGGACAGACGGCCCTCATTCAGCCATGCGAAAAATGAAAAAAGCCGGCATATCCAAAATTTTTGTTCGTAAAGACCGCCAACTGGCCGGTATTGTTACCGCCACGGATGCTGCTGAAGCCATCCGGCGCGGCGATAAAACACTGGATCGCATTCTGATCCGGGATATTCAGCGGGTGTCTCCGGACACACCGGCCATTGACCTGTTTCCGCTTTTGACAGACAATATCTACCCCATTGCAGTCGTTGACGAAACCAATAACTTACAGGGCGTTATCATCAAAGGATTCCTGTTGGCGGCGCTGGCGGAATGCACATCGGGAAGCGCAAAGCAAAACGGCGAGACTGCTTGATGGTCATCGGTCTGTTATAAAATATTAAAAAGGAGGTTAAAATGAAAGGTTTGAGAACTCGAAGCTTACGCCGATGGGTCCTGCTGGCAGGACTTGTGTTTGCGACGGTGCTGATTGGCAGTACGACAGTGGCGGCAGCAAAACAGGCCATTGTTTTTGCCGATTTTGGATGGGACAGCGCCCAGGTCCATAATCGTATCGCGGGCTTTATAATTGAGCACGGATTGGGATATGAGGTTAGATATACCGCCGGTGAAACAATCATGCTCAACACAGCGCTGATTGCGGCAAAAGGCAGCGAAGCCCCTAATGTCAATATGGAGACCTGGACGGAAAACTGGCAGGAACTTTACAATGAGGGGCTGGCCAAGGGCAGGGACCCGAACACGAAAGAAGGCTTTATTCAATTAGGGGCTAACTTTCCCAACAGTGTTCAGGGTTGGTATGTGCCCACCTACATGGTCAAGGGAGATCCCAAACGGGGAATCAAGGCAACGGCTCCCGGCTTGAAATCGGTGTTTGACATGCCCAAATACTGGGAACTGTTCAAGGACCCGGAAGATCCCCAAAAGGGCCGCTTTTACAGCTGCATCCCCGGCTGGTCCTGTAAAATCATCAATGACAAAAAGTTCAAGGCCTACGGTGTCGACAAGTATTACAACATCATGGAACCCGGTTCCGGGGCCGCCCTGGCCGCCAGCATGGAGGCTGCCTACAAGCGCGGCAAACCCTGGATCGGCTATTATTGGGCCCCGACATGGGTCCTGGGAAAACTGGACATGACCCAACTGGAAGAGCCGCCCTTTGATGATGCGACCTTCAAATCCACTGCAAAATGCGCATACCCGGCGGTCAAATGCGATATTATTGTTCACAAGAAACTTCCAGAATGGGCACCGGATGTGGCGGCATTTTTAAAAAAATATGAAACGACGCTCGATATCAACAACAAATTTCTGGCATACATGCAAGATAGCAAGGGCAAACCCGCGGACGGTGCCATGTGGTTTCTAAAAACCTATGAGAGCCTGTGGACGCAATGGGTTTCTGCCGAGACGGCCGCAAAGGTAAAGGCCGCCATGAAATAGAGATGGTGGATAACAGCCGGCTGGGTCGAATTGCCCGACCTGTTCGACGTCGGCGGACCATTCTCAACATTAAGGGACAAATTACATGGAGTTTCCCGATAACATAAATATCCCTCTGGATGTATGGACTGAAAGGGCCATGGACTGGCTCCTCAATAATTTTGGCGGCTTTTTCGATGCCCTCGGCACGGCCATTTTACAGTTCATGCTGGTGGTGGAAAAATTCTTTATATGGTTGCCGTGGCCGGTCCTGGTGATCGGCACCGGCCTGTTGGCATGGCGCCTGATGGGAAGATGGTGGTCCGGTTTAATTATGGCCGCGATGCTGTTTTTCATGGGTACCCTGGGCTATTGGGAATTATCCATGCGCACACTGGCGCTGGTCACTTCGTCCGTGATCATTTCTCTGGCCATAGGGATTCCCTTGGGCATTGTCATGGCGTCCAGCGATACATTTGAATCAGCTATCAAGCCACTGCTGGACGGCATGCAAACCATGCCGAGTTTCGTTTACCTGATTCCGGCACTGATGCTCTTCGGCCTGGGCAAGGTGCCCGCCTTGTTTGCCACCATAGTTTACGCCGTTCCGCCGGTCATTCGACTGACCAATGTCGGTATCCGGGAAGTGTCGCCCAGCGTGGTGGAGGCCGCCCATGCTTTTGGATCCAGTTACTGGCAGATACTGTTTAAAGTACAGCTCCCTCTGGCGCGACCGACCATCATGGTCGGTGTGAATCAAACCACCATGATGGCCCTGGCCATGGTTGTTATTGCCTCGATGATCGGCGCCAAGGGGCTCGGCTTCGAAGTCCTGCTGGCTATTAACCGGATCGAAATCGGCCGCGGATTTGAAGCCGGCCTGTGCATCGTATTCATGGCCATCGTTATCGATCGGATCACCTACGCCATGGCCACCCGCAAGTAGAACCGGATTAGATTTTCGTTTCGTTAAGGATTGGACAGTATGCCAGCCTGGGATGAAACAACGGATATAATCATCATCGGCAGCGGTGCTGCCGGCCTGTCTGCCGCCATCGAAGCCGGCCGAGCTGGGGCAAGCGTCCTGGTGCTCGAGCAGATGAAGGTGACCGGCGGCAACACCCGGATCAGCGACGGCGGTTTGGCCGCGCCGGGAAACCCTTTGCAGAAACAACAAGGCATCAAGGACTCAGCGGAACTGCTTTATCAGGACATGCTCGCTGCCGGCATGGGGCTCAATAATCCCCACCTTGCCCGCATCGTGGCCGAAAAGGCCGGAGAAGCCGTAAACTGGACAATCAACGATCTGGGGGTCAGGTATCAGGATCGCCTGGACCGTTTCGGGGGTCACTCGGTTGCCCGCTGCCTCACGACGCGCAGCCACTCCGGCGCGGATATCATCAGAGCGCAACGGGCCCGGTTGGACGCATTGGGTGTCGACATACGCACCCGCTGCCGGCTGGTCCGCCTGATCACCGACAAAGGCGGTGCGGTCTCCGGCGTACGGATTCGATCCGGCGGCAGGTTCGGCGCGAAAGACAGTGGCATTGTTAAACATATCCGCGCCAGACGCGCCGTTATTTTGGCCACAGGCGGCTTCGGCAATGACGTTTCTTTCCGCACCCGCCAGAATCCCGCTTTGGATGAATCCATCGGTACCACCAACCATCGGGGCGCCACGGCGGAAGGATTAATTGCAGCCTTAAAAATAAACGCCGCAGCGGTCCATCTGTCCTGGATACAACTGGGGCCTTGGGGGTGTGCCGACGAAACCGGCTATGGACGCGGGGCCAGTTTTGCATCCTACAGCGTGTATCCGGCCGGTATCCTGATCGACCCGGCCACCGGCGGTCGGATCGTCAATGAGTGGGCGGATCGCAGGCGGCGGTGCGACGCCATGTTCAAGGCCGGTCATGTCTGTGTGGGGATCGTGGATGCCAGCGGAGCCGCACGGGCATCCGATAGCCTGGCACGCGCCCTGAAGCGGGGGGTTGTGAAAGGGTTTGAGAATATGCTTGACCTCGCATCGGCCTATCAAATGCCGGTCCGGCAGCTGAAAGCAACGATGGAGCGTTACAATCGAATGGTTGCCGAAGGAAAGCAGGACGAATTCGGCAAACCTCTGGGCCAAGGGGCCCAATTGATTGTCACGCCCCCCTTTTATGCCATCCGGCTGTGGCCCAAGGTCCATTACACCCCCGGCGGTCTGCAGATCAATTCAAATGCGCAGGTCCTCGACCTCGATGGCCGCCCCATTGCGGGCCTTTTTGCCGCCGGCGAGGTTTGCGGGGGTATACACGGTGCCAGCCGCCTGGGCAGTTGCGCCCTTCCCGAATGCATCGTGTTCGGCCGCATTGCCGGTCGGCAAGCGGCGGCTGCATCTAGACGATGAATCCATTTTAAAACCGCTCGACTGAAAGCTTCACGATTTTCAATTCACTACTGTTGGATTTTTCCAGAACCGACCCGGATGTGTCTTTCATCCGAAAAATACCGATAAAAAGTAAACGCTTCATGAGTATAGACAAATAAAAACATTAAAAGGCCCCATCGGTCCTGTCGACTGCCGTTCGAGGATCCAGTTGCGACGCGACCGGAGATGAATTTTTCATGGGAGCAAACTTGACCTGTGCACTTACGGGAAGGACTTTAATCTTCTCCATGTGGACCAAATAAAAACTGAACAATGCAAACAATCCGGCAGTTAATGAAAAAAACACAAACAATCCGTAAGGGCTATTCAGCAGGGTCATCATGCCGGAAGCGATAATGGGTCCCAGGCTGGCGCCGATACCG
This sequence comes from Desulfobacterales bacterium, assembly GCA_029211065.1. Classification (NCBI taxonomy): domain Bacteria; kingdom Pseudomonadati; phylum Thermodesulfobacteriota; class Desulfobacteria; order Desulfobacterales; species Desulfobacterales bacterium. Next base: position 41,088 of record JARGFK010000011.1, on the reverse strand, counting down.
TAACTCAGCAGCAGGGCTGAACTGACCGGAACAATATCCGTTGTCTCAAATAAATCATGCGTTCTGGCTACGGAGACGGGATAGATCGTAAAAATGAGCCCCCCGTAAAGCACCATAAGAAAAAGGAATAAGGCGTAATGTATTTCAGGCAGCATAATGATGCCCATACCGCCGAGTGCGGCAAGCACGCTTAATAAAGACAAAACAACCGCCCGATTAAACCGATCTGAAATGATGCCTATCGGCCATTGGAACAGAAGGCTGCCGAATATAGTCACTGCCATAAACCCGGCCGTTCGGGAAACCGTTAATCCGATTTGATTGCCAAAGACCGGTCCCATCGCGTAAAAAGCACCGTTAATCAAGCCGGCGCTCAGACATCCCAGCATGCCCAGCGGCGCTTTTTTCAGCAGCACAAAGAGGTTAAATCTTGTTACGTCAGGAATTTTTGGAGAGATCGTCCGTGTAACGGCTATCGGCACCAGACAGATGGAGAAAAAGATACCGACAACAAAAAACGGCGCTTGACTATGGACATCGCTCACAATTGGAAATAACTGTCCGAGAGCCACTCCCAGACAAAGCGTCAACATATACATTGCAAAAACACGCCCTCGAAATTGAGGCTCCGTACACTCATTCAGCCAGCTTTCGATGACCATGTAAAGCCCCATTGTCGTGATACCGGTCAATAACCTCAAAAGCCACCAGAACCATGGATCGGCATAGAGTCCATGAAGCAAGACAGTTGTTGTGGCGATAGCGGCAAATGCCGCAAACGAACGGATATGCCCTACCCCTTGAATCAGTCGCTGGCAGAAAAAAGAACCCAGGACCATTCCTAAAAAATAGGCAGCCATAATCCATCCGGTTAACAACGCCGAAAAGCCCTGAAGCGTCATGCGCAAACTTAGAAAAAACCCAAGAAAACCAGTCCCCAAAAGAAGTGTAAACACTGAGATATATAGCGCACTGAAAGATATCAAGGTAGAGATCATAATATTCAACCGTTCAGTTTGAAATTCTTTTTTACGAAAAAAAACGATTTCATGATTTGATTACAGGATTACAATCCCACAAAGACGGTTTGCAACACTTCAATGATGCGTTCTCTTTCAAAAGGCGATTTTGCGATACGTTCATTCGCATCCTTTAAAATCCGATCCAGGTTTCCCCAAAGCGTATATTTCTTGAACGTATCGTCACGCCGGATGCCAATGGCCTCGGCTACCAGATTGACGTAATTGGTGATGCTGAAATCGTAATGCGGTTCTTCAGCCGCAAAAGCCTGGCTGCAATAGTGACAAACCGTAACCAGTCGCTCCGCTCCGGTTTGGGCAGCTTCCTGAAGGCGGTCTTTACGAAGCCGGGCGCTGCTTTGCGGGAACCAGCGGTCGGCACCACTGCCGCAGCAAATTGTTTCCATGCCATGATGCTTCATTTCCCTGGGCGCCACCCCGGGCAATTGCCGCAATACCTCACGGGGTCCATTGCGGTCAACTCCCGTGTGGGCCGACTTGCAAGCTTCATGGAGTGTGACCGTTCCGGCCGCAGCCCGGGTGAGTGGCAGTTTGTTCATGTTTTCAGCCAAGTACTGCGGAAACGACAGAATCTCAAACGGGACATCCATGGAAGGCTTGATGTATTTATCAAAACGACAAAGGCAGGTAGGGCACCAGAGCACGATGGCATCTGGATCGAAGCGTGCGATAGCCGCTACCAGTTCTTCAGCCCTGTTGCATCCCGCCCTGATATCACCCAAAAACAAATGGTTGTCGCCGCAGCAAAACTCAATACCCGGCAGAAAGGCGTATTCATCGCCGATAGCGTCCATAATATCCAAAGCATTAAGAATTTTTTCCGGTTGAGAGTATACGTTGCATCCGGGGAAAAAAACGTAGGGTACCGTTTGCTTATTAGGGGATAGGGTAATTCGGTTGTATTCCGGTCCGGATACCTGGACGCTTGCCAGTACCCGATGGTTACCGGCGGATGGTTTGGCGTCACCGAAAGCCGTATTTATCAGTCCTTTGGAGATATAGTCTTCCTTGATGAGTTCGTTGACCAGCAAGGGGTTTAGGTCCTCGGGGCACATGCCGGACGTGCATTTAAAACATTCCATGCAGGCAAAAGCCTTGGTGTAAGCCTGTTGATTGGGAGTTCCGCTGTCCATAAAATCAAACACCCCTTTCTGAATATCCCAAGAGGGAATCTCGCTGATATCCGTATAGGGTAAAATCGGGCAGCCTTCGGCACAGAGCCCGCATTGGGTGCAGTGATTAAGAAAACGTTGTTTTTCCCTGATGAAGTGATCAAGAACCGGCACGTATATTTCCCCCAATTTGCTATATTCGTAAACGGGATAGACTCAAGCACCCCAAAATATTATCAGGAAAACATGGTAATTGAAAACATGCCATGCCTGCCGAGTATTACCATATTTAGATCTAAACAAAAGCATCAAGTATAGATCCAACACTCTTCAAGATAGCGGTGCTGAAAAAACTTTGGGAGCGTTGTCGGATTGTGTCGTTGGGAAATGGCCATGTGGGTTGTGATACGGTGGCGCTGTACGTAAAAAGGCTGTTTTAAAGAAAATCCAGTGACTTTAAACTCAGCGATTGCCGTCCCTTGATCCTTTTAAAAAATTCATCCCGGTTAGGGTGGATTCGGCGAAGTTTTTAAGCCCCTACCGGGCAAGACAATTCACAGGCACGGCAATATGTAATCACCAAATTGCGTTTACCATTTTTGCCGATTTCTCCAGCGGGAACTTTATTTTCCACGTCGGCATCTATCTGCTTAAGGCAGATCAACCGGCTATATTTCCCGTTGGGAAAGGCCTTCATTGGGCAGGCTTTATGGCAAAAAACCTCGCAGGTTTCACATGGGGTAAATCCTTCAAGTGCTTCTGTCGGCTGGAAATCCCCCTCCAGCAGAATCGAACGCAGCCTGATTCTAGGTCCCCACTCGGGATGCAATAACAGATTGCTTCGACCGATGATACCCATGCCGGATAAAACAGCGGCGTCTTTGAGAAACAGTCCTCCCTTTTCAATATGATAGGGCAGCGGGTGAGCGGCCAGGTCATATTTTTCTCGCAGCCACCTTTTCAGCAACTCCGATATTTCCCGAAGACGCCTGTTTCCCCAGGTATCGCCGCGTTCCCAATAGTCCAAACGCGGGTCCTTTTCCGGATGATTCAACCCCAGTATCAACACGGTTTGGGCCTGCACCGGCCAATTATTAATCAAAACATCGTCCATCTGGGTTGCGCTGCGCGGGCCTTCTGGCGCTTGATATGAAGGGCCTTCTAAAACATCTTTTAAACCTGCAATTCCCGCTCGGATTCCATCATACGATTCAGCTTGCAAGATGACATCCGCAGTTAGAGACGCTTTTGATGTCAAAATTATCAGTTCCTTAAATTCAGATATATGCAGAATAGGCAAACTATTAAATTTGAAATTATTCTGTAAATATCATAGTGAACACGCATTGCCAACAGACGTAACGAGAATGATAATTGAGCGGCAATAGGTGTCGATATCTTCTAAAACGAGCCGGTTCCCGGCAGCCAGAGATAATAAAAACCGGGGTCCATGGAAGACAGCGCCGGGGGCAGATTCAGATTAACCAAAGAAACATTCAAGTCGCCGTTCCGGCTCACGGCGGTATTATAGATGTTGTCATTGGCATATTCGCTGCGGCGATAGACCACCACCCGGGCGTCGTCCGGCACCCCTGAAAGTTTTTTTGCGGTCGCAAACGCATCGCTTAAATAGCCCACTGCGTCAATCAGGCCGATTTCCTTTGCTTCTTGGGCCGTGAACACCCGGGCGCTGGCCGTTAGTTCCAGATGTTCGCTTGTCGGCTTGCGATGGGTTTTCACCAGCGTGATAAACCGGCGGCCGAAGTCATCGGTTATGTTCTGCAGCAGTTTGTTTTCTTCGGCGGTCGCCGGACGAAAGGGTGAGGCCATGTCCTTGTTTTCTCCAAACTTATGAATGTCGACGCCCACGCCGATTTTGTCCATGAGTTCGGTGACCTTGGGCATCAGCAGGATAACCCCCACAGAGCCGGTCAGGGTGGTGGGGTGCGCCAGGATATGGTCGGCCGGCAGGGCAATGTAATATCCGCCGGATGCGGCCACATCCATCATGGCGGCAACCACCTTAACGCCGCTGCGCTTTTTAAAGGCCGCGATTTCGTGATAGAGAATGTCACTGGCGGTAACAGAGCCTCCGGGTGAATTGATTTTAAGAACGACCGCCTTTATCTCTTTATTTTTTTCCGCCAGTTGAAGCTGGGATACAACTTCCTGGACGATGGAGGGCTTGTCGATAATAGTTCCCCTGGATTTGTCCGACAGGATGCCGGTTATGGGAATTATCAGCACTTTTTCTTTGCCCGTTCCGGAAACGGTAAATTCTTTCAAGGGGTCCGTCGCGTCCGGATAAAGTTTTATTTTGGGTGCGCAGCCCATCGCAACAGCTGCCAGGAAAAGAATAAAAATAATAATGTATTTTCGCATTTTTTCTCCTTTCGACGGCTAAAACCTAAGGGGTTATGCGCCGTAAAAAAACATTTTTCTTTTACGTCAATCTGAAAAAGGCGGGATCGGTGCAGAAAAAAGCATTCGATGCCAATAAACTATCTATAAACATTTTTGGTGTGATTGTCGAATTTCAGTTCAAAAATTCCCAAGACTCGACGGCTTTAAAGGAAAGATCGACCCGTCGTTCAGCCTGCCCCGGGCCGGATATTCCTCTTATGTTCAAATGATGCTTTCATTTGGTACTGAAATTGACTATAAGAAATTATTACTTCAAGCCAGGTGAGGGCGCTTTCCATTTTATGATAAAGCCCCTACAGCAGTCATGGACAGGCAATCGGCATCAGATTATTCTTTAAAAGAAAAGGTGGCGTTGTTTTGAAAATAGCCGTTTTGACGAAAGAGTTTCCGCCTTATATTTACGGCGGTGCAGGCGTACACGTAGATTATCTAACCGGAAATCTCGCGAAGATCGATGACGGGGTGAACGAGATCAAGGTGATGTGCTTTGGCGATCAATACAAACAGGCATCGAATTTAAACATAACGGGAGTTCAACTTCCTTCGACCTGTAACATTAAGGGAACCGACTATCCCTCCCTTATCGATACGCTCATACGAGATGCACTGATGGCCGGTGCGCTCGAAGAGGCGGACCTTATCCACTGCCATACATGGTACACGCATCTGGCCGGGTGTCTCCTCAAACAGATGCTGGGTGTTCCCCTGGTGTTGACCGCCCATTCATTGGAACCCCTGCGCCCATGGAAGAAGGAGCAATTGGGGCGGGCTTACTTCGCCAGTTCATGGATCGAAAAGACCGCGTTTCAGAATGCGGACGGCGTTATTGCGGTTTCCCGGTCCATGAATGACGATATCCAACGCGTCTATGGAATTCCCGAACAAAGGATGGAGGTTATTTTCAATGGGATCGACGCCGATCACTATCGATCCAGGGAAAATCCATCGGTTGTGGCATCTTATGGGATCAATCCCGAAAAGCCCTATATTATGATGGTTTCTCGTCTGACCCGGCAAAAGGGGATTCACCATTTCCTTGCGGCGATTTCCCACCTCGAAACGGATGTTCAGGCGGTCGTGTGTGCCAGCGCCCCGGACACGCCGGAGTTCAGGCAGGAGGTTTCGGGTATGGTTAGAAAAATTCAGAAACAATTCCGAAAAAAGATCATCTGGGTTGAGGAAACAGTCCCGCGGGAGGATTTGATCGTTTTATACAGCCACGCGCAGCTTTTTGTCTGCCCGTCTATTTATGAGCCTTTCGGAATCATTAACTTGGAAGCCATGTCCTGTGGCACGCCGGTGGTTGCATCGGCTGTCGGGGGCATACGCGAAGTGGTGGTAGACGGACAAACAGGCCGCCTGGTTTCCTTCGAGCCGAAGAGCCCGCAGGATCCAGAGCCTCGAGACCCCGATCGGTTCGCCCGCGCACTGGCACGCCAGATAGACCAAATGCTCGGAGATCCCGCTGAGCTCGATAAAATGGGAAAATGCTCGCGAAAGAGAATTCAGGAAGTCTTTAGTTGGACGGCTGTTGCAAAAAAGACCTTGAATTATTACCAGAAGCTGGTCAATCAGGCAAAATCATCCGTTAAGCAAGTATAGAAAAAAAGGAAATAGGCATGGATCACGTGGTTTCAGCGTTACCTATTTCGACCTACCGCATCCAGCTGAGCGCGGAAGACATTATATTTCAGATCTATTGAAAGAATTTCCGGTGGGGCTTTTTCTAAATACCGACTTATGGTTTGAAGGAGGGTGCACATGAAAAATTTGAATTACGGCGTGATCGGCAACTGCACGAGCGCCGCACTGGTATCGGAACGGGGAGCGATTGAATGGTGTTGTCTGCCCACATTCGATTCCCCCGCTGTTTTCGCCAAAATTCTGGATTCGCAGCAAGGGGGGGAGTTTTCCATCGAGGTCTCCGGCAAGTACGGCATCCAACAACGATATGTCTCGAAAACCAACGTTCTGAAGACCGCCTTTTCCAATGGAGAAGATCGATTCGAGCTGATCGATTTTATGCCGCGCTACAAGATCGAATCCGGGCTATACTACTGCCCCCCGGATCTCATCCGATATGTCAGGCACATTTCCGGCAAGCCGAAAATCCGTGTCATTTATAATCCGCGGCCGGTATACGCGCAACATGACGTAAAGACCGAGGTGCGAAAAGAATACATTAAAACCGGAACCGTCAAGGGGCCTTACGAGTCCATCTATCTATACTCCGATCTTGAGCTTTCCCGGGTGGCGGCCGGTGAACCGATTGCCATCGACCGGGATTGCTTTTTTCTGCTCAGCTACAATCAGAAGCTCACCCCGCTGAACATCGACGCCATTGTTTTGGAGTACGAAAGGACCCGGATCTACTGGCTGATCTGGTCCTCCAAGACCCGGCGGTTTTCACGCTTTAATGATGAAATCGGTCGAAGCGCCCTGGTACTGAAATTGTTGACCTATCAAAAGACCGGCGCCATGCTTGCGGCGGTCACCACGTCCTTGCCGGAGGACCCGGGCGCCGAAAGAAACTGGGACTACCGATACTGCTGGCTTCGGGATGCGGGCATGGCCGTAAGCGTGATGGTAAAACTGGGCCACTACCGGGTCGCCAAGCGTTTTCTGGACTATGTGATCGATGTCATTCCATTTAAGAATGAGAAGATACAGATTGTTTACGGCATCAACGGGCAGAAAAAGCTGACGGAAAAAAAGTTGGATTGGTTGGCCGGTTATGAAAATTCAAGACCGGTCCGCATCGGAAACGCGGCTTACAGCCAAAAACAAAATGACATCTTTGGCGTCGTGTTGGACGTGATTTATCAATACCTGACGATTTTCAAGCGCGAGGCGGTCGAGAACCGGGAGGATCTGTGGACCGTCGTTCGCACCCTGGCCCGGCATGTGGAACAGAATTGGACCCGAAAGGACCGCGGCATATGGGAATTTCGGGGGTCAAACAAGCATTTCACCTTTTCCAAGGTGCTCTGCTGGGTGAGCATGGATCGGGCCGCCCGGATCGCGCAATATTTCGGGATGCCGAGCTATGTGCGGGTATGGTCGAAGATGCGGGAAACCATCCTGAAGGATATTCTCGAAAAGGGATGGAACGCTGAATTGGGGGCATTTACCCAGGCTTACGGCGAAAAAGACCTGGACGCCGCCAACCTCCTGCTGGAGCATTACGGATTCATATCTTCCGACGACTCGAAGTATGTAAGCACGGTCATGTTGACAAGGAAACGGCTCGAAAAGGAGGGGCTGATGTACCGTTACAGGAATCACGACGATTTCGGCGTTCCGAAATCGTCGTTTACGGCCTGCAGCTTCTGGCTGATAAGGGGCCTGTGGAAAATCGGAAAAAGAAAAGAGGCCGAGGCCCTGTTTGAAAAAATGCTGGGCTATCGAAACCACCTTGGGCTGTTGAGCGAGGATATCGATTTCAAGACCAAGCGGCTGTTGGGCAATTATCCCCAGGGATACAGCCATCTGTCACTTGTCGACACGGCGATAACATTGGCAGGCGATGGATGACGGGTCTTCTTGCCGCAAAGATTTTCTTCCGGATGCTTTTTAACATCTTTTCCAGCCCGCCCTGGCCTGCCTGTGGAGATAAAGAGGTCCCTGTATCAGGCCCTGGCATACAGCCTGGTCATTTGCCGGAGCTGTTTGCGCGGGACCGCTGAAAATTGTGCCGGCGTCATTCGCCACAGCCAGTTGCCTTCTGACCGGCCAGGAATGTTGATGCGGGCATCCTTTCCCAGGGAGAGAAGGTCCTGCATGGGAATAATGCACAGGAACGCCGGCGAAATCATGGCAAGCCGGATCATTTCCTGCGGCAGATCGTCGGCGGAAAGCCTCCGGCCCAGGTAGGCATGCAACTGCTCTTTTTCACTTTGGACGGCGTCCCCTTCATACCATCCCCTGATGGTATTGGTGTCATGGGTTCCGGTGTAGATCACACAGTCCCTACCAATATTGTGCGGTGCATTGGGGTTGATTGACAAGTCGCCGCCGAATCCGAAAACGAGCAGCCTCATTCCCGGGAAATCATAGCGGCGCATGATTTCCCGCACATCGGCCGTGATGTAGCCGAGGTCTTCCGCAATGACCGGAAAAGCCGTAAAACGCCGCATCATCTCGTTAAAAAAATCGACCGCAGGCACGTTGACCCATTTTCCGTTTTTGGCGGTGCGTTTTCCGGAAGGAACTTCCCAGCAGGCTACCAGCCCCCTGAAATGATCGATCCGAATCGCGTCAAATAAACCCAAATTATGGGAAATTCGAAAACCCCACCACGCGTACCGGGTTTTTTGATGAACTGTCCATCTGTAGACCGGGTGTCCCCAGAGCTGCCCGGTCTTGCTGAAATAGTCGGGGGGTACACCTGAGACAGCCTCGGGGCGCAGCTGTCGATCAAGTTTGAACAATTTCGGGTTCGCCCAGACATCGGCGCTGTCATAAGGGACATAGATGGGGATGTCCCCCAGGATATGAACCCCTGTTCCTTTGCAATAGGCCTTTAGCCGCTGCCATTGCACCCAAAAAATATACTGCAAAAATTTAATGAAGTCTATTTCTTCCAACAAGTGGTTAGCGAGCGACCGGGTTGCACCTTTTTGGCGCATTCGAATCGGAGCCGGCCAATCACGCCACGTCTTTTCCTTAAAATGGGTCTTAAATGCCATGTAGCAGGAAAAATCTTGCAGCCATGGATCGTTTTTTTCACAGAATTCAATAAATCCCGGATCGCCGCCTCTTTTCCCGAACCGCTCAAAAGCTTTTAAAAAAAGCTGCTTCTTAAACCGGGAGACCGCTTCGTAGTCAATCTGTTTTTCAGAAAAAACGGGCGCCGTTTGCAGGTCTTGGCGGGATAGATGCCCGTCTTCGTAGAGACCCTCCGGGCTGATCAGCAGCGGATTGAAAGCAAATGCCGACGGGCTTTGGTAAGGCGAATGAAAACCGGCCGAAACGGTAGGGTTGATGGGAAGCACCTGCCAGTAACGCTGGCCGGCGTCGTGCAACAAATCGACCATCTTGTGGGAACCGGGGCCGAGATCACCGATACCAAATCGCGACGGCAAGGAAAAGACCGGCAGCAGGACGCCGCTTGAGCGGATGTTCACGCATGGCTCCTTTGCTTTTCTATGAAACTGAAACCTTTAAAATATCTCCAAGGGATTTGAAGATACCAATCCACTGCTGGATCTCCTTATTTTCTTGCGATGCTTTTTCCAGGCAGTCGGGATAGTACGATTTCATAATGGCGTAATAGATATTTTGAATTTTTCTTAAATTTATTTCAAACGGCAATGCCTCCAAAAGGCGAAATAAAGCTTCGATTTCCCCCAGCAGGCGAATGTCCGCAGGGGCAGCCAGAAGCCGGTCCATCAAGGACTCCAGCCGCCTTCGGATCGTTATTTCCAGGGTGGCGGAATCCAGGGAGATCCCCTGACGCCGGGCGCTTTCAAGAAGATTCTGGATGGCGGACCCATCGGGATCTTCCTGTTTAAAGGCGCGGATCAAATCCATGTTCATCACATACCGGGCGGCGGCCAGCAGGGCTTGCGGCGGCGGGATATTATTATCCGTCAAAAACCTTAGCAGCGGAGCGTTGGCTTCATTAATCTGACGATAATTTTGTTCGACATCCATCAGGGTGGATTTAAGTATCAAGTGCATAATTCGGCGCTGTTCGTCACAAAACAGACTCCGAATCGAGTAAAGGGAGGTGCCCAGCGACTTTTCGAGCAGCGAAAGCGTCTCCGGGAAAGAGGCTTTGTCGAAGGCGTCAAATATTTCATCGGCAAACCGGTCATCGTGTTCACTTGGGAGGTCTTCCATCAAGCAACCGCTCAGGTTATGGTCTCTCCAGTGCATGACCCCGTAACCGAAGCGGGATGATTGCAGTGTGATTTGCGAGATGACCGCTACCTGACCGACGGCGAGCTTGGCCTTACCCACCCGGCTGGCTCGATGCGCTTCCTGCTTGACGGTATAACAATAGATCGATGTCTCCCCCGGATACTCTTCAAAAAGGGAGCTCAGCGCATAATGGGCGGCAACGGTTTTCAAATCCACTATCGCGGGAACAACGAATTTTTCGTATAACTGCCTTCCATTTCCATAAGCGGCGAGATTGCTTTCGGCCATATTTAAAAGTTCCAGAAAATGAGGCTCCATGGATTCACCAAAGATTTGTTTGGCAATCTGGAGCACCCGGCCGGCATACTGGATAATCTGGACCGTTTCGATTCCCGAAATATCATCGAAGAACCACCCGCAACTGGTATACATGAGCATGGCATTGCGCTGGAGCTCCATCAGTTCGATCACCCGGGTTCGGTCTGAATCGGAAAGGGGTTTGGATTGATTTTTTTCAAAAAAGGCCCCAACGGCGTCCTGGGATCGAGCCAGAATGACCCGAATGTAGTTATTGCGGGCGGCCCAGGGATCCTTTACCAATCCTTGGGTCTCCTTTTCATACGCCGGCGCCAGCGCGTCCCGGAGCCAGTCAAGGGCCTCACGCAAAGGGGTGCGCCAAGCCTGTCGCCCTTTGGGGTGCCGGCCGGAATTGCATCCGCAATCGGAGCGCCAGCGTTCGATGCCGTGGATGCAGCTCCAGGAGCTGTTTTCAAAAATTTCAACTTCGTGGGTTGGGGGGTGTTTTTCAAGAAACTCGACGTAGTTGGTGATCCGGGCCAACCCCTGGCTTTCGATATAATGCAGCGCATAGGCCAGCGCCATGTCGCCGTTCGGGTGATGATGCCCGTAGCTTTCCCCATCGGTGGCAATATGCAGCAGGGCGGGATCGCTGCGATCGTTGGGGAAGGCATCCAGCAGTCGGTTGGCAAAGGTCTCCCCTTTGTATAAAAGACCTTCAAAAGCGACTGCGCGTGATACCGGACCGTCATAGAAGAAGAGGTTGATCGTCTTTCCGGAAGGAAGCCGGATCAGATACGCCCGGGTGGGGTCGATCCGAGCGCCGCTGATATCTCGCCATCGGTTTTTATCCATCGCTTTAACCCGTTTGGCTTGTCTGGGAGCCAGGATGGTAAAAAGGATGCCGCAGTCGGCCAGGACTTCCAGGGTGGCCAGGTCGACTGCTGTTTCCGGAAGCCACATCCCTTCCGGTTTTCGCCGGAACCGGTATTCGAAATCTTTGATCCCCCACAAGACCTGGGTTATCTTGTCGCGAGGGTTTGCCAGTGGAAGGATCATGTGATTGTAAGCCTGTGCCAATGCGGAACCGTGCCCGGAAAACCGCCGGCCGCTTTCCCGATCGGCTTCCAGGATCGCGCTGTAAACTTCCGGGGCGTGCCGTTCCAGCCAACAGAGCAGCGTTGGGCCGAAGTTGAAGCTGATAGCGGAATAATTGTTTACGATATCGATAATCCGGCCCTGTTCATCCAGTATCCGCGAAGTCGCATTGGGCCCATAGCACTCTGCGGTGATGCGTTCATTCCAGTCGTGGTAGGGGTAGGCCGAGTCCTGGAGTTCAACCGCCTCAAGCCATGCGTTTTCCCGGGGGGGCTGGTAAAAATGAGCATGAATGCAGACAAAACGTTCCATCAGTCGCTGTTCTTTCTTCGTGTAAGTACAATCAAAGCATAAGGAGACAATGCCAGTTCGACGGCGGTTATCCCCAATTCTTTTAAATCCGCAAGATGCGGCATGATCGCGTCAAAGGTGCCTTCGGAGGTGTAAGCGCCAACGTGAATTTCGTAAAACAGATACCGGTCCAGCAGTGGTCCTTCCATGGAAAATGCGGATCAAGGACTTCGGAGGGGCCGTGAATGCCTTTTGGTTGAAATCGGGACGCGGGATCCGGCCGTTCCAGGCGGTCGTCGAGGCGAAACAGGTAGCGCGTTCCGGGGTGAAGGTTTTCAACGATTACGCCGTGATAGCCGCGAGGAAATTTTTCAAACCGCACCATCCACTCATTTGGGGACAGGCTGTGAAGTGAAACGCGTTTGGCTTTCGGGGCCCACACCAGGAAGCTGGTGCGCCCTTCACCCAGACAGATTGCTCCCAGAGGCGGCCGCGTCATTTGGCCGGCTCCGATCTTTTGAAAAATACAACCGATAGGGGAGGCAAGGTGAGATTCAAAGAATATGGCAGGTCGTGATGCCGAACGGGTGCGGCTTCAACCGCCCCGAGGCTTCCCTGACCGCTGCCGCCATAATGCCGGCTATCACTGTTTAGCAGTTCGATCCAGGTCCCGCCGTGCGGCGCTCCCACCCGGAAGTTATGCCTCGGGATCGGGGTGAAATTGCAGGCGATAATGAGGACATCTGAATCCTTGTCCCCTTTTCGTATCAGGCTGAGGGTGCTCTGCAGAGAATCGTTGCAGTCGATCCAGCGAAACCCTTCGGGGGTAAAATCCTGCGCATGAAGGGCAGGCTGATCCCGATAGAGACTGTTGAGGTCCTTCACCCAATTGCGGAGCCCCTTATGAAGGGGGAGATCGAGCAAATGCCAGTCCAGGCTCTTGTCATGCGCCCATTCGCTCAACTGGCCGAATTCGCCCCCCATGAAGAGCAATTTTTTGCCGGGCTGGGCGTACATATAGCCGAACAGGAGCCTCAGGTTGGCAAACTTTTGCCATTCATCCCCGGGCATCTTGCCCAGCAGCGATCCTTTGCCGTGAACGACCTCGTCATGGGAAAGCGGCAGGATATAGTTTTCCTTGAAGGCATAAAGCATCCGGAAGGTCAGCCGGTCGTGGTGATAGGTCCGATGGATCGGGTCTTTGGATAAATAAGCCAGGGTGTCGTGCATCCACCCCATATCCCACTTCATGTCGAAGCCAAGGCCTCCCAGGTAGGTCGGTCGCGACACCATGGGCCAGGCGGTGGATTCTTCCGCAATGGTTAGCGTCTGGGGATAATTGCGATGCACCTCGTCGTTGAAGCGTTTCAACAAAGAGATGGCCTCCAGGTTCTCCTTGCCGCCGTATTCGTTGGGAATCCACTCTCCCGGGTTTCGGGAATAATCCAGGTAGAGCATCGAGGCGACGGCATCCACTCGGAATCCGTCGATGTGGTATTTATCCAGCCAGAACAGGGCGCTGCTGATCAAAAAACTCTGGATTTCGCTGCGGCCGTAATTAAAGATGCAGCTATTCCAGTCCGGATGGATCCCTTTTCGGGGATCGGCGTGCTCGAAAAGGTGGGTGCCGTCGAAAAAGTCGAGCCCGTGCTCGTCCGTAGGGAAATGCGAAGGAACCCAGTCTAGGATCACCCCGAAGCCGTGCTGGTGCAGATGATCGATCAGGAACATCAAGTCCCGTGGATGGCCGTAGCGACTGGTGGGGGCGAAATACCCGAGGCACTGGTATCCCCACGAACCGAAAAAGGGATGCTCCATCACCGGCAGAAACTCCACATGGGTAAATCCCGTTTGAAGAAGGTATTCGGTCAACTTGTCGGCAAGTTCGCGATAGGTCAGCGATCGGTTGTGATCCTCCGGAACCCGCATCCACGAGCCCGGATGAAGCTCATAAACGGCCATCGGCGAGGCAGCGGCATCTGTCAGCTTACGCCGGGCCATCCAATCTTCGTCTCCCCATTCATACTCGAGATTGCAGACCCTGGATGCCGTTTTAGGCGAAATTTCACTGTAAAAAGCAAAGGGATCGGCTTTGTCCACCCGATAATCATTTAATTTGGAGAGAATATGAAATTTGTAGGATGCGCCGTCAGAAACCCCGTCAATAAACCCTTCCCAGATCCCGGACGACCCCCGGGGTTGGAGCAAGTGCCGGTCGTTTTCCCAGTTGTTGAAATCTCCGGTCACGCTGACCTGCCTCGCATTGGGAGCCCACACCGCGAAATAGGCGCCAGGTGTTCCGTCCCTTTTTATCAGATGGGCGCCCATTTTATTATACAGCTGAAAGTGCCGGCCTTCATTAAACAGATAGATGTCGTCGTCGGTCAGTAAACTCAAATCCATAACGCCTCCTCCGGCGCGCTTTTTTTTACAGAAAGGCTACGCTTGCAACGCCCCCGTCAGTTGGCAGATGCCATGAAGGGGAATCTGCGCCCAGTCGGGCCGATTGTTGAGTTCGTAGCCCAGTTCGTAGATGCTTTTTTCCAGCAGGTAAATATCCAGAAGGACGCAAAGGTCCTCATGGTTGCTGGGCAGAAACTTTCCTTGAGCAGAAACGTTCAGATAGTCCTTAAGAAACATGGCGCCTACCCACATATGCCAGTAGTTTGCCCACGAGCCCAAAAATGGACGCTCCCCCGGTCGAGACTGCCCGCGCTCTTCCACCTCCATCAACGCAAAATGGGCGGCGTAGTGAAATGACCTGAGCATGCCGGCCACATCCCGAAGGGGGGAGCGCTTAATGCGACGTTCGGATATGGGACGGGCCGGTTCGCCTTCAAAATCGATGATGACAAAATCTTTGCCCGTGTAAAGCACTTGACCCAGATGGTAGTCGCCATGACAGCGGGACCGCCGGGCGTCGATCTGCCGGTCCAGCAAGCGCCGGAAACGTTCAATGATAGCCTTTTCCGCTTCCAAGACGCGGATGGCCAAGGGCTTGATCTCTTCGGGCAGATCCGGAAGGCGCCTGCGAAGCAGCGTCAGGTTGCGTTTGGTCGTTGCGCGCATGGACTGATAAATGCTTCGCTGGTAAAGCTTGGAAAAGGGTTCCGGTGCAAAGGCCGGGTCCGATGTGTCAGACGTCAGGATGAGGTGTAATTCGGCGGTTCGCCGGGCAAGCAGACGCACCGATTCCAAATAGAGCCCGATCCGGTCGACGGCCTCCCGGGGAGGGGATTCTTGAGACAGATCGATTATCGATGCGTTCGGATTGGAGGCTTGCTTTTTGGCGAGCGATTCTTCTATCAACTGCTTGAAGTAGGAATTGAGCAGATTGATGGTGTACTGCCACGCATCACCTTGGTTGCCAATGTACCCCTGAAGGATGGCCAGGGTTTTGGGCTCGTCTTTGCCGCTGGCATATTCGATGGCGCCCGCCACCGGGGGGACATGTTGAAATCGGTTTTTTGTGAGCATCCGGCCAATCTCAAGATCCGGGTTGAGACCGTCCTGAACCTGCCGGAACAACTTTAAGATGAAACGATTGCCATAGACAATAGAAGAATTGCTCTGATCGGCGGCGATGATCGAAGGCTCGGGCGGGGTCGAATCGGTTTGTAGGATCTTCCGGAACGTCGGGCCCATGGCGGCTTTGAGCTCTCCCGCAATCCCTTTTTTCCGGTAGCCACGGGCCAGTATTTGCAGCAGCAGGTTATCAAAGGATTTGTCGGCCAGCGGGTCATAGAGGATCCCCTCTTCGGTGGTGTTCTTGAACTGCAGTCGGGCCAAAACCCTAGAGGCGCTATGGCTTCGGATTTCTTGTGCGCGCTTTCCGGCGGCATACGACATCGAAAGCTGGTAGGTTTCTGTGCCGCCATCCATATAAGCTGTTTCCAGAAACATCAAAAACGCCTTGTAACCGTCTCCCTCTAGCGGTAGGATCTCCCGCAGCCGGCCGGTCTTGATCTGCCGGGCCTTGCCCCCGAACCACCTCTGGCTGCCCAGATACTGCGTCAGCAGCGCTTCGAGCCGGGAAGCGTATTTTTCCGTAAAGACTTCCTCGATGGATCGGGATAGTTTGAAAAGCGGCAGGGTCTTTTGTTCCGTCGCGTGCAACTCGGCAGGCTGAAACGTTTCAGCCGGCTGCAATTGAAACCAGTAGAAAGAATGAGGGCCGAGGGTGAGAAAGTAAGGCGTCTTTTCCACCCCGGGAAAGGCCATTCGTCCGAACAGTTCGATAAGGGCTGCTCCCGCATACCCGGAAAGGTCGAGCTTGACAAACTGAACATAGCGGGAAAGATTGACCACCACCAGGAGATGTTCGTCTTCGTAGCGGCGGACAAAGGCTAGAATACTTGGGTTATCCGGCTGAAGGAATTCAAGTGTTCCGCGGCTAAAGGCCTTGTAGCGTTTTCGCAAACCAATCATGCGCCGCATCCACCACAGCAGCGAATGCTGATTGCCTTCCAGGGACTCAACGTTGATAACTTCATAATGGTATTCCGGGTCGATAATTACCGGCAGGTATAACCGCTGGGGGTTGGCCCGGGAAAAACCGGCATTGCGATCCGGGCTCCACTGCATGGGGGTGCGAACGCCGTCGCGATCTCCCAGAAAAACATTATCCCCCATCCCGATCTCATCCCCATAATAAAGGATGGGTGATCCGGGCATGGAAAGCAGCAGCGCGTTCATCAGTTCGATCCGCCGCCGGTGATTTCCCAACAGCGGCGAGAGCCGGCGCCGTATTCCGAGATTAAGCCGCATCTGGGGGTCCCGGGCATACATCCGATACATATAGTCCCGTTCTTCATCGGTCACCATCTCGAGGGTCAATTCATCGTGATTTCGTAAAAATACCGCCCACTGGCAAGATTCGGGGATCTCCGGGGTCTGATCCAGAATGTCGATTATGGGAAACCGGTCTTCCATTCTCAGCGCCATGAACAGGCGCGGCATAAGGGGAAAATGGAAATTCATATGGCATTCATCACCGTTTCCAAAATACGCCGCTGCATCTTCGGGCCACTGATTGGCCTCCGCCAGCAGCATTCGGTCTCGGTGGCGGGCATCGATGTGCGCCCTGAGTTTCTTTAGAAAACCGTGAGTCTCCGGAAGGTTTTCGCAATTTGTTCCCTCTCGTTCATGCAGATAAGGCACTGCATCCAAACGCATGCCGTCGACCCCCATCTCCAGCCAGAAATCGAGTGCGCGAAAAACAGCCTTCCGAACGTTCGAATTGTCAAAATTAAGATCGGGCTGGTGGGAATAGAATCGATGCCAGAAATAGGCGCCTGCCACAGAGTCCCAGTTCCAGTTGGAAGATTCGAAATCCTGGAAGATGATGCGCGCTTGGCTGTATTTATCCGGCGTATCGCTCCATACGTAAAAATCACGCCAGCGGCTTCCGGGTTTGGCTTTTCTGGCGCGCTGAAACCAGGGATGCTGATCCGATGTGTGGTTGACGGGCAGTTCGGTAATCACCCGCAGGCCCCGGCGATGCGCTTGGCGCAAAAAAGCCTTAAAATCACGAAGTGTGCCGTATGATGGATGGATGTCCGTGTAATGGGCAATGTCGTAGCCGTCGTCTTTGAGCGGTGAAGGGTAAAACGGCAGGAGCCAGATGGCCGTAATTCCCAGACGTTGAAGGTAATCGAGTTTTTGGGTCAGCCCCTGAAAATCGCCGATGCCGTCGCCATTGCTGTCGCAAAAGGTTTTTACGTGAAGCTGATAAATGATCGCGTCCTTATACCAGAGCGGGTTTTCCTCCAGGATCGCATCGTCTTTCCTTGTAATCGCCATCGGGTCTCTTTTAGAGAAAATAATCGAAATCCCTTTCCGTGCGGATGCGCCTTCGAATGCGGAATATATGCGCCGGGGCTGCCTGCGGATTGAGTTCGACAAAATTTCGCGATCCCTGCCACAGATAGCGCGCGTCGCTCAAAAGGTCATGGACCTGAAATGGCAGGCCGGGGTCCAGACCCAATTTTTCAAGTGACAGTTCGATCCAGCCGGAATGGGTGTGGTGCGGGTCGAGATTGACGACGGTTAAAACAATATTGGAACCGTCCTGTGTATGTTTGCTGTAGCAGATGAGCTGTTCATTGTTTATGGGATGAAAATGGAGGCGCCAATCGTGCTGAAGCGCCGGATTATCGCGCCGGATTCGGTTCACCCGGGCGATGACGTCCCGGAGGCTATCGGGGGAATCGATATCCCAGTGTCGAAGCTGGTATTTCTCGGAATCCAGGTATTCTTCACTTCCCGGCTCCTTCGGTCTGTTTTCGCAACGTTCGAAGGCCGGTCCGTAAATGCCGTAACTGGCGCCCAGAGTGGCAGCCAGGATCAGTCGGATCACGAAAGCGGGCTTTCCCCCGGTCTGTAAGTATTCCGTAAGGATATCGGGTGTGTTCGGCCACAGGTTCGGCCAAAAGATCTCCCTGATATCGGTCTGGGTCAATTCCGTGAAGTACTGCGTAATTTCGGTTTTCGTGTTTCGCCAGGCAAAGTATGTATAAGATTGCGTAAATCCCACGCTGGCAAGCCGGTACATGATTTTGGGGCGGGTAAAGGCTTCGGCCAGAAAAACAACCTCCGGATAATCGCGCTTGATCTCATGGATAAGCGCTTCCCAGAGCGAAAAAGGTTTGGTATGCGGGTTGTCCACCCGAAAAATTCGAATTCCCTGATCGGCCCAGAATCGGACCACGCCGATCAGCTCCTGGAAAAGGTCCTGCCATTTTTCGGTCTCAAAATCAAACGGATAGATGTCTTCATATTTTTTCGGAGGATTTTCGGCATATTGGATTGCTCCGTCGGGTCTCAGCCGAAACCACTCAGGATGTTCGCTGACATAGGGATGGTCCGGCGAACACTGAAATGCAATGTCTATTGCAATTTCGATACGCAATTCAAGTGCCCTGGCGATCAGGCGCCGAAAGTCATCCAGTGTTCCCAATTGCGGATGAATGGTCTTATGGCCCCCTTCTTCGGCGCCGATGGCCCAGGGGCTTCCAAGATCATCCGGTCCCGCTACGGGCGCATTGTTTTTACCCTTGCGTTTGGTGCGGCCGATGGGGTGAATCGGGGGGAAATAAAGAACATCGAATCCCATTTCAGCGATATAAGGCAGCCGGTCGATACAATCATCGAAGGTGCCGTGGTTCCCTTGAAGCGGTCCGCACGATCGGGGAAACATCTCGTACCAGGTGCTAAAACGCGCACGCTTCCGCTCGACGATCACTTCCAGCTTTTTCCCGTTAATCTCTGCAAACCGGCGGTCCGGATATTTCGCCATCAAGTGGGTCATTTTTCGGCTTTTAATAAGAAGTGTCTTTTCATCGGAATCGGCGTCTGATTTGAGCATTTCCGCCCATTGATAAAGCTGCTCGGCATCCGGGCCGACAGCCCGCGAACCCGCCGATTCGAGCAACTCGGCTCCGATCAGAAAATCGATGGAAACATCCTGGCCGGCGGCCAATTTTTTCCCAATGTCCCTTTGCCAGGTTTTGAACCGATCCGCCCAAGCCTGGATAATATAATGGTAGATCCCGAGTTCTTCCACGGTAAAAGCGCCGGCCCAGCGGTCGTTGGAAATCAATCGCATGGGGACCGATGACCACCGGCTTTCTTTTTGGCTCCGGTAAAAAAGAAACGCCGAAATTTCGTCATGGCTGTCGATGAAGATATCGGCCTGAACCTGAACCGTTTCTCCCACAACCCGCTTCACAGCAAACCGACCGGAGGCGACTTCCGGGGAAACCCCCGAAATAACGACGCGTTTTCTGGGTTCAACTGATTTCATGTCATATTCATCCTTTTTTTCATGCTTTTACTCTATACTCATAACACAAATGCCGTCTGATGAAAAGTCTGCGACATTTATCCTGGAAAATTCGGGGCGGGCTCTCTGGGTTGAATTAACAGGCTGTCTGGTGTATGCATATCAATAATGAAGGTTGAATGAGTTGTGGAGGTGCCAGTTATGCAGACCGTTATCAATGTCTCGAATCGATTGCCGGTGACCGTCGGTGAAACCCTAACAAAGTCGTCGGGTGGGCTGGTCGGCGCAATGGACGGGCTCAAACAGATCTATGATTTTAAATGGGTAGGCTGGGCCGGAGACGTCACAGGCAACTCGGCAAATAAAAAACAGATCGCCGCTGAGTTGAAAGCGCGTTTCAACTACTACCCGGTATTTCTGACCAAAAAGGAAGTGACCGATTATTACACCGGATTTTCCAACTCCAGCATGTGGCCGTTGCTGCATTATATGACCACCCACGCCAGGTATGAAGAAAGGTGGTTTGAGCAGTATCGGCGGGTTAACCATATCTTTGCCGACGCCGTGTTAGATATCGCCCGCGAGGGCGATAACGTGTGGATTCACGATTATCATCTCATGCTGTTGCCGGCGATTCTCAGGAAGC
This sequence comes from Desulfobacterales bacterium, assembly GCA_029211065.1. Classification (NCBI taxonomy): domain Bacteria; kingdom Pseudomonadati; phylum Thermodesulfobacteriota; class Desulfobacteria; order Desulfobacterales; species Desulfobacterales bacterium. Next base: position 20,532 of record JARGFK010000011.1, on the reverse strand, counting down.
GCAGGCCCTCTCTGAAGATCGGATTTTTTTTGCACACCCCGTTTCCATCCTATGAGGTATTCCGTTGCCACCCGAATCGAACGGAAGTGACCGAGGGGATGCTGGGTGCGGATTTGATCGGGTTTCACACCTTCGGATATTTGCGGCATTTTCGCAGTTCGGTGCTTCGCATCCTGGGGATTGAATCGGAAATGTACAGAGTCCCCGGAACTTTCCATGATACGATCATCGGGGTTTATCCCATCGGCATCAATACCGATAAGTTTTCTCGCGAATTAAGCTCTGACGCCTATCGCAAAAGCCTGAACGATCTGAGAAAGGCCCATTCGGGGAAGAAGATTGTTCTGAGCGTAGAGCGTATGGATTATACAAAGGGAATTCCCCGCAGGCTGGACGCCATCGAACGTTATTTACAGGCCGACGGGATGCGGGATGATATTGTTTTTATTTTCATCAACGTCCCCTCCCGGGAAAGCGTGCGGGAATACCGCGACCTGCGCCGGCAGGTGGAGCAGAAAGTCTCCAAAATTAATGGAAGATATTCGACCACCAAAAACGTTCCCGTTCATTTCATCTATCGTTCCATCGATTTTAGTGAGCTTTGCGCCCTGTATGCCATCGCCGATGTGGCACTGGTCACGCCACTTATCGACGGCATGAATCTGGTGGCCAAGGAATATCTGTTTTGCCAGCAGGAGGATAAACACGGGGTGCTGATCCTGAGTGAATTTGCAGGCGCCGCCCAGGAGCTTTCGCATGCATCCATCGTCAACCCTTATAATATTGGCGACATGGTTCAGAGCCTGCGGGAGGCATTCAATCTGCCGGAAGAAGAACGAAGGGTGCGATTGGAATTGATGAAACAGCGGGTAACCCGGCACAACGCCCGTCTTTGGGCAAAATCTTTCATCCGGGATCTTTCGTCGGAAACGTTGCCCCATAAGGCGGCCTCGGCGGTGGCCGAAGACCTGGAGTCTACTGTGCGGAAAAAGATCGTCCCCCAAAAGAGGGTCGCCATTTTTCTGGATTATGACGGAACATTGTCCGAGTTGAAACCAAAGCCATCGGACGCCGTTCCAGATGAAGAACTCGATGGGCTTCTCCGTAAAATCAGTGAAGTTGCCACCGTTGAAACTTATCTGATCAGCGGCCGGAAAAAAGAAGACATGGACCGGTGGTTTTCCAAGTATCATTTAAATCTTATCGCCGAACACGGCTACTATTACAGGACAAGTAATTCATCTGAATGGATCACGTTCAATCCCAACGCCGATTTATCGTGGAAAAACCAGATTAAGGATATTTTCAGACTCTATGCCGAAACCATACCCGGAAGTTTTGTTGAGGAAAAGACATCATCGGTGGTGTGGCATTATCGCAGAACAGACCCGGAACTGAGCACCATAAAGGCCAATCAACTGGTGAGCGAACTTTACGAAATGCTATCTAATCTGCCGGTTGAAATCCATCACGGTAAAAAAATCGTGGAAGTTAATTCGACTAAGGTAAACAAAGGGATCGTAATGGAATATTTTATCTCACAAAATAACTTTGATGCGGTTTTGTGCGCCGGCGACGACGAAACGGATGAAAATATGTTTCGGATGACCGATGATCGAATTGTCAGCGTAAAGGTGGGAAGCGGAAACACGGATGCTTCTTATCAACTGCCGAATCCGAGGGCGCTGAGGTCTTTCATTGAAAAGCTATTAAGGTGGAGAAGGGGCGAAAATGAATAATGTGGTTTTTTTATCTGTTTTAAACGACTTTGCGATTTTCAACTTCGGCCCGAACCCTGGGCAAACCATGGGGATATTGTTTCTGAATGAATTCAATAAGTTTTTCCCTGACTTCACATCGCAGATTCCAGGCATTGGACGCATCCGCCGCACTCATGAGCGCCCGTAATTCCACGGTTCTTTCCGAAGCGTTTGTGGTCTGAAGGCCCCATACTTTTCCATCCCAGAGGGGTGAGTCTTTTAAAATCCGATATAATTCTTCCCTGACAGCTTGAACCGGAACGGTGTAATCAACATAAAGAAAGACGGGTCCCAAAATATCGGCCGATGTGCGAGTCCAATTCTGAAACGGTTTTTCCATAAAGTACGTGATGGGCACAATCAATCGACGGAGGTCCCAAATTCGAACCACCACATAGGTCAGCGTAATCTCTTCAATCCGGCCCCATTCATTTTCAACAATGACCACATCATCGATTCGGATGGGCTGGGTAAAGGCAATCTGAATACCCGCAAGCAATGTGCTGATGGACCGCTGCGCGGCAAAGCCTACGATAATCCCCACAATGCCTGCTGAGGCCAGGATGCTGGTTCCTATCTGGCGGATCTTGCTGAATGTCATGAGAATTACGGCGAATGTCAATATACCCACGACTACCAGGATGATTCTTTTTATGATTCGGATCTGGGTTTGTATTGCCCTGGCCCTCAGATTGTCGGACACATCCATTCGATATCTTGAGAGCATAAATTCTTCCATCACACCCGTTACCTTCACAACCAACCAGGCGAAAGATAGAATCAACAAAATGTATAGGACTTGACTGACAAAAGCATGCGCAGAGGCCGTCAGTTGACCCAGCGGCATGAAAAAATTCAATGAGATGACGAGGATAAGCCACCGAAAAGGCCCCCGGCAATGCCTGAAGAAGATATTATCCAGTGTTGTTCCGCTGCGAGCTGATAGACGTTCAAAACCCTTGATAAGTAAATAGGATGCCACCAGGGCAACGATAACGGCCGCGAATAAAACAATTCCCGCCCTCATCCAGGTCTCGTAGTTTTTTATAAAGTCAAACATACCGGCCTCTTTTATGGTGAATCTTTGCATTGATTCTGAATTCCCGATGGCAGCGGCGCTATCGGGTCGGCTCTTAAGCTGAAAGCCCTTACTTCCCTCCCCGAGGTAGCCAGTTGGAAAGAAAGTTTAAAAGCTCTTCGGGGGGTTTGATCCAGATATCGGCTGCTGTCGGCCGTAATGCGTTTCGAACCAGAACTGCCAATCCTCTTCCTTTAATGGCTTTGAATGCATCCTCATCCGTCACATCGTCACCCAAATAAGCAGCAACAACATCCGGCCCCATTTCGTAAAGAACTGTTTTTACGGCATCTCCCTTGTTTCGAACAGGCGCCCGGAGTTCGAGGCCGCCATCAAATTCTTCTAAACTCAATTTCCAATCTTCGGCGATTCTTGAGAATGTTTCCATGACCTGACTTTTCATTTCGCTGATCTTTCGTTCATTCAATCCTCGCCAACGGACGGCAAGACACCCCGGTTTTTTTTCACATCGATTTAGATAGTCGGTTGTTTCGATCCACTCATCGGCCATGACCAGACCTTGCACGGCCATTTCATCCATTGAGGCAACCTCATAGGAACCGTCCGACTTCAATCTTTCCAACCCATGAGAGCCCCTTAACTCCGGTTTGACATCGAACTCTAAAAGGGCTTCCAAATCCCTGATACACCTGCCGCTGATAAAAACCGTCCGAACATCAGGTGCTTGCATGACTTTCTTCAGCATCTCACGCACACCGGGGTAAGGGAAGGCTTTTTCGGGATTGACGTGAAATGGCGCAAGTGTTCCATCATAATCTAATAATATCGCTTTTTGGCGTGCTTCGCTTGCTTGATGGTAAAACAACTGAAGATCCAACTTTGAGTTGAGTATTTTCATTTTTAATTCTTATTCATCTTAGTCTTGTATGCAATCTTCAAGTATTTAATATTAATCTATGAATAATCCAAGGGGCCGGCCGTCTTTCAGATTCACCAGGCCTTCTTCACAGATCCTTAAATAGGGAATAGCGGCGCCGGTAAGGGTGATCAGCGTCAACAAGGGGTTTTTTAAAGAAACGCCCAACTGTGAAATTGCCGCGTTCAAGCCTTCAAGTTTCGCCGCCAGGTCTCTCATGGGAAGCTCGGAAATGATACCCATTATCGGCAGCGGAATTTCAGCCAGGATGTCGCCGCGGCTGCAGACAACGGCGCCGCCCTGCAAGGCCATAATCCGGTTTACCGCCGTTGCCATGTCCGCACTATTTGTGCCCACGACCACTATGTCCGATGTGTCCCAGGCCCCGCTGGATGCAATGGCGCCGGATTTGAGGTTAAAGCCCCTGATAAAGCCGGTAAACATTTTGCCGGGCACATGGGTCCGGTCGATGGCAGCCACTTTGATGATATCTCTATCAAGATCCGCCTGAATTTCGCCGCCGGCTGCGGCAAGCGTTTCATGTTTTTCTCGGGTCACCAGGTCGGTGATCAGTTCAATCATTCTGACGCCGGCTTTTGTTTCACCGCTTTTTGCCGGAACGGAAAAATCCGACGGTTTCAGTTCCCTGGGAAGGGCGACGCTCTTCCGGCTCTTTTGGCTGAACTGATGAATCCTGGGAGTAACCAGAAGACGGCCGTCCCGGGCGACCAGCCGGCCGTTGCTGATGACATATCGGGGCTTAATGGTCTTGAGGTCGGGAAGGATAAGCATGTCTGCAAACCGGCCCGGGGCGATCCCGCCCACAAGACTGTCTATTGAAAAATGTTCCGCCACGTTTAGTGTGGCCATGCGGATGGCGGCAACCGGGTCAAAGCCGCAGTCAATGGCCTTTTGTACGACAAATTCCATGTATCCTTTTTCAAGGAGATCTTTCGGTTCAATCCCGTCGGTTACGAAGGAAAGCCGCCTGAAGCTAATGCCGCTGTCTTTTATCCGGGAAATGGATTGGAGGTCTCTGCGAATGCTGCCCTCTCTGATCATGACGTTCAGTCCCAGGCGCAGCCGGTCTAAAACTTCGTCCGCGGTGATGGGCTCATGACAGGAGGAGATACCGGCGGCAACAGAGGCCACCAATTTGCCGGCGGTTGCTCCGGCGGTGTGTCCCTCCAGGGTTTTATTGAAAAGCTGCGCCTGTCTAAAAATGGGCAGAATGCTGTCCGGGTCCTGGAGTACGGCCTGCCAGTAAGATTCTCCCAGCCCTAGGATATCGTCTCTTTCAAGAAGCGAACGTAAGGCGTCCGTGGAAATGCCCCGGGCCTGTTGGCTGATGGAAACCATTACCGGCGCCGTGGCAAAGATTTTAACGGGCTGCTCTTTGCAGGAATTTAAAAAATCGATGACACCGTCATGGCCGGCGACGGGAAACGTTTCCATGGTTTCAGTAACGATGGTGGTGGTCCCCCCCGGGATGACATGTTTTAAAAATTCAGCGGCCGTATACATCCAGGCAAGGTGGGCATGGCCGTCGATAAGGCCGGGAATCAGCGGGCAGCCCTGGGCATCGATAACATGAGTGCCGGCAGTAATGATGCTGCCGGGGTTGTCGCCCATATAGGCGATCCATCTTCCCTTGGCGCAGACTGCGTAGTTTTTCAGAACTTCTCCAGTGTAAACGTTCAGCAAACTTGCATTGACGACGGCTAGGTCGGCAGCCTCGCGGCCCAGGGCAACATCTATCAGTTGCCGGGATTCTGGGACGCTTTTATTAAACAAAGATGATGAGGTTTTCATGGCTTCGGGTGGCCCTTCATTTTTTTCGCTTAAGGGAGTTGTGCCGTCTTTGTCCGGATATAGTGAAAAAGGTTTTGATAGTCAAGTGGCATGGCGCCGATACTGTTGGAGCATGAGCAATACATAAGGGGGCACAAAAGCGATCGCATAAGCTGCCAGGGGGAGGGGGGCAGTCGCTTTCACCACCAACAAGCCAAAGAAGAAAAGGGCCGCCGGGATGCGCAGCAGCAGGGTTCTTTTTCTTATTCCTCTGCCGGTTTGTTTTTTAAGAATGGTGGCAATCATAACAAAAGAAACACACCAGCCGACCCCGACGATTGCCGGGATCGGCAACTGAAAATTTATCCATCGAAAGGCCCCCCACCAAGAGAGCAGCAGCAAAAAATGAGTGCCCAATACGGGTATGACAAGCAGCAGGGTGTCATGGATGGTCCGGGGCCCCTTCAAGCGCTTGGTGTTCAAGACGCCTATACTCAGGAGCGCAAAAAAGAACCAGCCCAGAATGCCGATGGGCGGCACGTTGAATAATCCCGGCAGCGTCCATTGCCAAAGTCCGGCCTTGACGGAAATCGGTTCGATAAATAAGCTATCGCTGGCAACCACGGCAGCGCCCGCAAACAGGCCCTTTACGGGGTGCGCGATCCGAATGCGGGACGTCAACTCCATGGCTGAGAAGATGATGATCGGCCAGGTGACAACAATCAGCAGGGGGACCTGATCTAAACATAAATTCCAGTTGGGGTGATAAGCATAAAAACGGTACAGCAGAATACAGCTTTCTTCAGCCATCCAGGCTGAGGCGGAAACAATGACCGCCCTTGCCAAAAAGCGGACGGGGCGAGGGTCTTTGGCCGCAAAACCAAAAACAATAAAGATACTGAAAAAGATTCCTGCCAGCTCCAGAAGCATCATTAAAAATCAGCTCCCGGCAGGTCCGCCAGCACCCACAGATGATAAATACAGAAAAGCGCTGCCCCCATCCATGTAAGACGGATACAGCCTGCCATCAGCTCCTGCCGGTGCAAGGCGTATTTGTAAACGACAATCTGGAGAAGGGGCGCGGCGATCATGATGAAAATGCGCCAGGGGACAACACCCCGCACATAGCCCAGTGTTAAAACAACGGCGGACGCAACAATCAGGGTGTCGATCATAAGGACGGCGATCCGTTCGCCATGGACGACCGGATAGGTTCGGATGCCGCGGAGGGCATCTCCTTTTATATCTCGGAGATCATAAAGAATTTCGTAGCTCTGAATAAAAAGGGAAAAGAATACCGCGGTCAGGAAGACCGTTGTCCAGGTGATTCCCGGCGGAAAGGAATGCTTCTCATTTATCCAGAAGGCGGTCGCCAGGGGATACCCGAAAACCGTAATTAAGAAACCGGCGCCCGAGGCGGTGTTTTTCCAGAAGTAGATCTCTTTCAAGCGGCGCGTCCCCGGCAACAGCGGCCAGTTGTAAAAGACGCCCAACAGGTGGCCGGCAATCCTCAGCGGGGTGATCGCCGGATTGATCATATGTACAACCGCCAGCGAACCGACCATCAGCGTCATGCTCAAAGTCAGCAAGCGCTTGCGGTGATGATAAACGCAGTCCGTATGGCGGATGTCGTTGACGCTGTCTTCTGCGATGTCCACCACGCGGTTCGTCAGGTTGACAATAAACCAGTCCAGTGCACAGACAACCGTCAGGAACCAGGGGTAGCTTCCGGTAAACAGCCAGCCAAAGGTAAAAACGCCCATGGCCGCGATGGCCGTGATGTGAAGCCGGCCAATGCCGGCCACTACCCGCAAAGATCCATTTAAGCTTCTTGGGGGTGGCTGGTTTGCCGAATGGATTTCAACAGCCGATTTCATTTATTCCGCCCTCTCTGCCGTCTATTTCGGGTTGGCAATGATAAGCATGTTCGGTCGAATTGTTTTTAGCGAAAACCGTTTCCTTCGTTAATAGATACGGAATTAAACCTCAAACTTTCATAAAGTGCAATCCCAACCGCCGTTGACAGATTCAATGACCTGATCTCCGGGGAGACGGGAATGCGATAGCTTGAATGGGGGTAGCGCGAAAGCATGTTACTGGACAATCCTTTGGATTCCGGGCCAAACACAAGAAACAATCGTTTTGATGCAGAGAGCGACCAGAAAAGCCGGGTTCCGTTTTTGGTAAATAAGGCCATTTCCTCTTCTTGGGGCGACATCTTTTCTAAAAAATCATCAAAATTATCCCAGACCGAGAGTTTTACCTTTGACCAGTAATCCAGCCCGGCCCTCTTGACTTCACGGCTGTCCAGGGAAAATCCCAGGGGTTTTACCAGGTGCAGAAACGCACCGGCGCCCAGACAGGTCCGACCGACATTGCCGGTATTCCAGTGGACTTCCGGGGTGACGAGGACGACATGGCGTTCCGTATCAGGTTCAATAGCTTGCCGGGAGTGGATGTTTTTAAGCATTCGTGGCCCTGGTATTTACCGTTTTAGATACGGTGTCCTGTTTCTTAAGCAACTGGTTTCCCACAGTAGGGGCAGTAGACAAATCCTTTATCCATCGTTTTTCCGCAGCTTTTGCATTGATTTGTGCGTTGGGCCTTCCAAGTGCGAAAGGGGGCGGCCTTATCCGACACGACGGTTTCACAACGTTCACAACGGATAAACGACTCCCCTTTTTTGACGCGAAAAAGTGGAATAAAAAAAAGGCTGAAATAGCTGTCGGACCTCTTGAGATAAGCCTGGGCCAGTCCGCAGGACGGACAAATGCGGGGCGTGCCGTCAAGCGTTTTTATTCTGGGTGAGATGCCGGCGATGATAAACATATAAATGGTTCAAGGTTTCAGGTTCAAGGTTTCAGGCCTTAAAATAGTGAATCATATAATACCCGGTCGCATGATAGAAGCAGATGAGCCTGTTTTTCGGGTCGGATCACCCGAAGAATTTTGACAGGAGGGAAAAGGCTGCCTGGGCCAGGTCGCCGGGGGCGTCGTCAATGCGGTTGTCAAAGGAGATGGCGCCGGCGCCGGTTTTTTTGGCGGCAGCCGTCCGGGCCTTGCGCTGTTCTTCTTTTAAGCGCTGAGTCTTTTGGCGCTCGTCCAGCAACTGTCCGCCGGCGTTTTTCCATTCCATCAGATGGATGAGCTCACCGTTGTCCATCCAGACGCCGTGCTGCCTGCACTGGTCCATGACCACGCCGCTGCGGTAGCCGAAATTGACCCGGTTCATGAATTTGCCGCATTCCGGGCATTTGATATAGCGGACCTGCCGGTCTTTGTCGGCGCGCTCCCGGTTGATGTTGACAATCTCCTTGAAATTGACTTCGAAAGCCTTCGTCACCGAAGCCTCGAGAAATGCCTGTACCTCACCCGGATCGAAAAACAGCCCGAAGCAGATTTCGCAGCGTTCGAGAACAAAGGCGCTGTCCGGCGTCGGGCGGATGGACTGGAGGAAAATCTGACAATGGGGGCATTGCCGTCCGGACTCTTCCCGGGAAACCGCAAAGTGATTAATGGCAGCAAAATTCATGTCATTGCGTGTACCGCAATAACCGCAGCGACTGGTGTCGGCAGGAAGCGGGGCTGAACAACTGCAACAGCTGGCCATGGCATCATCCCCTAAAAAGCATCAAGGATCTGTTTTTTCTTGGCGGTATATTCCTCGTCGGTGATCAGACCCTCTTCGTGCATTTTTTTTAGCTGGGTCAGTTTTGCCGCCGGATCGCTGCCGGTGTCCGATGCTGGTGCGGCCGCGGTCTTTTGGGTCATGGACTGGGCCATGGCCTGTCCCATGCCGAGGCCGGCCCCGAGCCCCACCCCCATGCCGGCGCCGCCGCCTTCGTTTTTAGCCGCTTCCTTGAGGGCTTCCAGCTTCATCAGTTCGGCGTAATCAACCCCCACCGCTTTGATGGCCTGGGCTTCGGCGGTCAGGTCGGCAATCCGACCGATGCGTCTGACGGTCTCCTCGTCAAAATTGGTTCCTTCGATGCGGAAGTCCGTGATTTCAAAGCCGAGCTTGGCAAAGTCAGCGGTCAATTTTTCGGCCATGCCCTGGGCGATTTCTTCACGCTGAGCGTCTATCTCCGTGAAGGACAAACGGAGTTCGGCGATGTGGTCGGTGATGGGATGCACCAGGCGTTCGCTCATGATGCTGCGAAAATCGGTGGTGGTGAAGTTATTGTGTCCGCCCACCACGTTGACGAAAAAGTCCCGCGGCTCAACAATGCGGTAGCTGAAATTGCCGAAAGCCTTCAGTGCCACCGGGAATCCGAATTTCGGGTCTTCATATTTGATGGGCGCCAGGGTCCCCCATTTCTGATTGAGCACCTTGCTGGTGCGGAAATAATAGATGCCGACCTTGTGCTCGCTTTCAAAAGACTGCATGAATTTTTTGATGGTGGTCCAGAAGGGGATGTTGGCTGTTTCAAGTTCCACCAGACAGGGTTTGTCCAAGACCGAACGGATCTTGCCTTCGTAAACGAAAATACAGCCCTGGCCAGGATTGACAATCAGCTTGGAGACGTTTTTGATTTCATCGCCGTTGTCGCTCCACTGGTAAAAAAGCGTATCGGGCCTGGGTTCACGCCACTCGATGACGGACCGTAATTGCCGCTTGAGATTGTTTAAGATGGCCATGGTATTATTCTCCCAAAAGTTGTCGTATGTATTGTGTGAACTTAGCAGACGCTCCCACAGGCATCAACATCCGCCGGTCGTGATTTTACCGCAATAAAAATATCAGAAGGGGCTTGGGTTGTCAACCGTGCTTTCTAAATAACATCGCAAAATTACAAAGGGTTAGGCAAAGTGTGCGGTTGGATTCTTGCAGATTTTTCTGCAAAATTGATGATTGGCCCTGCGGCAGCATTTTTTTGTTGCCACGAACTCATGTGAAATGTATTTTAACCATAAAAGTATATCTTCAGGCGGGATAGAGACATGATCATCGATTTTCATACGCATATTTTTCCCGGGAAGATCCGCGAGAACAGGGAGAAGTATTTTCCTGCCGAGACGGCGTTTTCATTGCTTTACAGTTTGCCGAAGTCAAAATTGATTGGGGCGCAGGAGCTGATCGCGGTGATGGACGCACAGGAAATCGACAAGGCCGTCGTCTTTGGTTTCCCCTGGAAAAACCCCAAGACCCTGAGCGATCATAACGACTATATCGCTGAATCAATAGAAAGATTTCCAACGCGTCTGATCGGTTTTTGCTGTCTGGATCCATTCAGTGAGGAAGCTGTAACCGAAGCGCAGCGCTGTCTGGCGGGAAGTTTTTCCGGCGTCGGTGAGCTTGCATATTATCAGTCTGGGTTTGATGAGGGGTCCATTAATCGTTTGGCGCCCATTATGGAGATCTGCCGGCAGGCCGATGTGCCGGTTCTGATTCATACCAATAAGCCCATCGGTCATAAATATCCCGGCAAAGTTCCCATGACGTTTCCGCAGCTCTATGGGCTGATACGGAAGTTTCCTGAAAACAAGATCGTTCTGGCCCACTGGGGCGGGGGACTGTTTTTCTTCCATCTGGTAAAAAAGGAAATCAAGGAAAGCCTGCAAAATATTTATTTTGATACGGCTGCATCCCCCTTTCTATATGATCCCAAGGTTTACAGCATTGCCGTTCAAATTGTGGGCCCTGAAAAAATTTTGTTCGGCAGCGACTATCCGTTGATCAAGCCTGCCAAATATTTCAAGGAAATGGAAGCAGCCGGACTTTCGCCGGATGAAACCCGGCGTATTCTGGGGAAAAATGCCGCCGAGCTGTTAAAAATTTAAGTCTTAATCGGACTTGTGGCTTTTTCAACAACAGCCTTTTCCATATTCGTCTTTATCTTCGCCACCAACCGTCCCATGGTTGGTTAAATTTACAGAGGATTTGGTGGATGCGTCGCACCTTTTCGTCATCCGACGTGAACAGTGTGATCCTGCTGTTAAAGATCGTTATTTCGACGGTGTCTTCTTTTTTATGATCGGTTTTTCGTCTAGGCTATCCAGGACCGCAGTCAGTCGGATCTTGCGGGCATGGTGTTCCCTCAGGCTTTGCAGATATCGGTTCCACTCCGCTTGTTTTCTTTCTTCGGCCATGATTTTGGCGGCCTTGCGCAAGTATCGGCCCGCCTCCTGGTATGCCTTTGGCTTGACCTGGGCGATCAATTTTTCCGCCTTGCGCTTCCAGATGGCCACCGCTCGATCCGGGGCATGGGTTTGAACGGCCGTGGCAACCTCATCGTCGTCAATGCCGTACCACCCGTATTGTTTCTTTGGAAGCCGGTCGTACCAAAATAATACTCGTTCGGGTTTCTTTTCCAATATGGCCATTTCAATAAGATCGCTCACCATTGGAAATCGGTCTTTTCGTTCAGTTTCCGGCACATCCAGGCCGGAATCCGGAAGGGACCAGCCCTCCCGCTTCCAGGGCGGCTCGCCTTTTTCGAGGTATTGCAATAGGAATTCGCGCACCTCAGGCCAAGCCATGACCTTGGCAGCGGCCTTTTGGCAGCTTGTAAAAGCCTGTCGCGAGGGACGGCGTACGAATTCCTCGACCTGTATCGCCGCCACCACAGGCCAGTTCTTCTGTTGCGTTCGAATTTCCCGAAGTGCATTACGCAGTCCGGCGGCGATCCCAGGCCATTTGTCTTTTGTCGCTTGGACTCCCTCCCGAATCCAGCATTCGGCCTCCTCATAGCGACGTGCCGAAACCAGGAGCTTGACCAAGCGGTCATAGCTGCCCGTCTTGTTGGCCTCAGCCTCACATAGGGGGATAATCTCGTCCTTCCGGCCGGCCTGATCCAAGGCGTAGATCGCCCAGTCACTGAGCCGGTCACGTTCGTAGCGGCGGCTGAAATCGTCAGCGCCTTTAGAATGTTTCACCTCCTTCAAACGCAACAACAGCCGGTCCGCAAGGGCCTGCCAGGCGGATTTGGGGTGCTGGCGGTGGAGATATTCGACAAAGGCCTCACACACCTCGTACTGGTCCTTTAGCTCGGCATCTAAAGCCCAGTTCAGCTTATCGGCAGAATCAAGTGAAGACCGATCCAATGCTTTGACGATCACCGGCATACAGTCGGCAACCTCCATCGCCGTCTCACCCTCGTCATGGCTCTCCTCCACCTGGCGGATACCGGTGGACATCAGTTCCCGCCCCAGCTTCAGCACCTCGTCGGCATGCCCGGTTTCAAGTAGTGTTTCAAGCTTCTTGCGAATTCCGGAATAGTCCGGCGTATACCCGCCGCCCCGCCAGTAATCCTGCCAGCCGGGTTCATTGCCGATCTCTTGAATTTCACGGCGAAGGCGTGTCACCAGTGTTTTGGTATGGCCTGATGTCAATTGCCGGTGGTCTTCAAGCGCCTGCGCCATTTCAGGGTGCTGTCGCGCGATTTCGTGAAATAGCTCAATGAGTTGAGTTTTTGTTTTTCCTTTTAGAAACGGGTCGATCTCCTTTTGCACGTCCTCGGATACCGCCATTTCCTCATCAATCGGTTCATCATCCCAGTCTTCATCTTTCAGTAGCTTCAAGCGGGCATCGTCCCGGCCTGCCTTGGGAAAGGGCTTATTGTCTTCCATCCGCTTGAGATAATCGACCACCACCGCCACCCCGTGCTTGCAATCCACTTCATAAGGGCAGGTGCAGACCGAATCCGGCAGACCGTCGTCATCCATGGCCACCTTGGTAGCATACCTTTCCGTACCGTCCACCCAGGCGATCAGGCCGTCGTCTTCGGTTACGGCCAAATCACTGACATGGCCCTGACGCTGATAATTCTTCCCCCGGGAGACGATCTTGCTTCCGGCCCATTCCTCGAGATCATTCCAGGTCAAATCGGCAAATCGATCCAGTTTTGTTTTCTTTTTCGGCATTGGTTTACGTATGGAGTGTTATACCGCTTTCCATAATAAAGTTCCGAAACAATGAATTGCGGTATAAGCGGTTGTAGAAAAAAATGTTGGGATAACGGAATGTTTTTATGACAACCGCTCTCCTCTCCAGGGAGGAATTCCTGAAATCCGTTTCCTGCTCCCGGATTGCATCCGATTTCTGAACGACTTGTGCCGGTTGCGCTATTTATGATCCCTTTGGCCCCTTTGCAGCCCCTTTTCTGCCTGCTGAGCTCCGCGTGGTTTTTTTACCTTTTTTTGTCCTAATTGCCGGGCGCAAAGTCAAAGCGGTTCTTTTTCGATCCTGCAGCAAAGCCTGTGTCCGTTCAATCTCGGCCGCCAGTTCCTTTTCATCCGGCAGTGCCGTCCGATACTCCGAGGCCATCACCTTGTTAGGGAGCCCTTCAAGGGCGTACCGGGCGACGGCCTCATCTTTTCGGGCGCAAAGGATCAGCCCCACGGGTGGATTTTCATCCTTGTGAACCCAGTGTTCCCGCGCATAGTTGAGATAAAGGTGCATCTGACCGGCATCGGAGTGGGTGAATTTGCCGAGCTTCAGGTCGATGATCACCAGGCATCGCAGGCGACGATGGAAAAAGAGCAGGTCCACCCGATACCATTCGTCACCGATGCGAAGGCGCTTCTGTCTGCCGATAAAGCAGAAATCGCCGCCCAACTCCAAGAGAAAGGTCTCCAGATGTCGGATAAGCGCCTCTTCCAGGTCGGTTTCGGAATATTCGTCCTTGAGGCCAAGAAATTCCAGCATAAAAGGGTCTTTGATTTCTTCTTCAGGAAGAACAGTATCTTCAGGCAGCGCCTTTTGCCCCTTGCTCAACATGGCGGTTTTGTTGCGGGAAAGGGCTGTCCGTTCGTAGAACTGGGAATTAATCTGCCGGTCGAGTTGCCGCACCGACCAGCCGCCGCGCAAAGCTTCGGTTTCGTAGAAGCCCCTGGCATTTTCATTTTTCACCGAAAGCAAGCGGACATAGGCAGACCAGGGTAGATGGAAACAGCGCGCAATCTCGACAAGGGCCAATTCTGCAGACGGTGTCTGGAGAATTGAACCGTCAGGTTTGTCCATTGATTTCGTTTGAGAAATACGCAACGGCGTTGCGTATTTCCCGATCTGGTCTTCATCAGGCAATTTACGCGACAGTGTCGCGTAAATTCGTTCTGGGGGGTAAACGAGGTAGAAGGCGCGAAATCGCTGGAGATTATCAACTCCGAACCCACGTCCATAACGTTTGCCAAGATCGACCGACAACCGTTTGAGCAATTCCTCTCCGTACGTGGCGCGTTTCTCGCCTTCCTGTTCGGACTCCACGATACGCCTTCCGGCCAGCCAATAAGCCGCAGTCATGATGTAATTTATCGAACGGGCTGCAGACCTTCTGGCCGCATCAATGACATTGGAGATGTCCCCAAGGACCGAATCGTAATGGACATCCAAACTCGTATCCGGACTTTTTGGTTTATTCGTCATTGAACCGCTTTCTCATTTCCGCCGGGGTCGCCGTGAGCCGTCGGCATGACAAGACGGTGCTACAGCTTGGCTGACTGGATGATTCTCTTTATGATTCTATCGGCGAGTGGTTTCGCCATTAGTGATTTTCCCTGGAATCAGGTTTTTTGTAGCCGGCTCCGCCGGAATTCACCCACTCGTCTATTTCGGATAACTTGAAACGAAAGAGCCGCCCCACCCGGTGAGATGGAAGCGCCCGCTGTTCGATCCATCTATACACAGAGTGTTTGGCAACCCCAAGGTGGGTGGCCACATCATCGACGCCAACCCAGCGTTCTTCAGCAGTAATTACATCCCTCTTGGCCAGGTTCTGTCTGGGTTTACAATGCCACAGCAGGTGGGCCGTTTAGATATCTACAAAAACTAATAAAAACCAATGAGAGTATATGAAAATCGTCTTTAACCGTCAAGGGCAAGCAGTAAAATTCCAGTTGCCGGAAATTTTGCATATTGAAATCACTGGATTCCCGCTTTCGCGGGAATGACGATTGAGAAGCATTTTCGACTTTTTACGAGACCATCAAAATTTAGGATCATCTTTTAAAGCGACTGCAGCGCGTTTATGATCGGTTTCATTCTGTCCCGGTGTTTCGGCGGGACAAACAGAAATGGGATCGGCTGGTTGCCGATCATTTCGCTTTCCGGCAGGGCGCCCCCTTCATAAATCTGACGGTTTTTTTCCGATTCCATCCAGAGCAGCACATCGATAAGATTCCCGGACCGGCCTTTCATATCGATATGTTCAATATATTGCAGGAACACGGTGTTTACGCTCAGCAGAAAGTCATCCACTTCGGCACAGCCGGTGTCAGCGCATTTTTTTATAGAAACCAGGCAGCGGCACCCGAACGGCCGGACCGCATAAATGCGGCACAGGCTGTCTTCCAGCAAGGGACAGGCGCCCCTGTCGGAATCGGTTTCTTCAGCCGGAATATCATCTCCCGCCGCGCACAGCCGGGCAATCCGGTTCGTGGTGGTGCGGGGCTGAAAGCGCGGAAGCGACACATCTGCCTTCAGTCTCTCTAAAAATTTCAGCTGGTCATGAAATAATAAATGCCTGATAATCTGATACCCCTCCAGGGTAGTGATTGTGACATTACGGGTACAGCAGTCCAAACAAAATTTCCGGCAGGCCAGGTCATAGGATGCGAGACTATCGTCGTATAATTGATACATCCGTTCCAGCAGTTTCAGCTTTATATCAAGTTCCAAATTAATTCCTTCATAGAAAACCTGTTTTTTATAGGCTTGGTCAGAGCTCAGTGGCGCTGCCTTATAAAATTTAAATACGAAGCACGAATTTCCCCAATGGCACTTGTTGAAATCATACCCTCCGGGCTTAGACCAAAGTCGGCCTCTGATCCTTAATTTATATGTAACTTCAATTGTCGCTGGCCTGTCAAGACAAATGATCAATTTTTCATAAACGCCAAAAGGCAAACAACTTGACATTAGAGAGGGCAGACAGTAACGTCAAGCCTTCAGGGATCAGGTGTCGGGGGGCCAGGACCCTAAATAATGATTACCCCTGATCCCCGACCCCTGAGAACTGCTCCTATAAACCAAACGGCCGATAAATATTTTAAGGAGTTTTGATGAAACCCATCGTTTATATGATCGATTTAAAAGCAACCTTCAAGGAAAACCTCCTTGCCAAGATAGGCCGGCTGATTGAAACGGCCGGTTTGTCTCAAGCTGTGGCCGGCCGGGATATTACGGCAGTCAAATTACACTTTGGCGAGCTGGGCAATACTGCGTTTATCCGGCCGGTTTTTTTACGAAAAATTGTTGAAAGCATCAAGGCCTTGGGCGCCGTCCCGTTTTTAACCGACGCCAATACGCTCTATGCCGGCACCCGCAGCGATGCCCCTTCGCATTTAACCACCGCGACCATCAACGGATTTGCCTATGCAGTGGTGAATGCGCCGCTGATCATTGCCGACGGGCTGAGGGGGAGAAGCGAAACAGCCGTATCCATCAACCGGAAACGGTTTCAAACGGTTTACATCGCTTCCGAGATCGTTCAGGCGGATAGCCTGGTTTCCGTGGCCCACTTCAAGGGGCACGAACTTTCCGGTTTCGGCGGGACCCTGAAAAACCTGGGAATGGGGTGCGCGTCCCGCCGGGGGAAGCTGGCCCAGCATTCCACCCTCAACCCCAAAGTCGTAAAGAAAAAGTGCATCGGCTGCGGCGAATGTGTCCAGCATTGCTCCCAGGAAGCACTGTCGCTGTTTGAAGAAAAGGCCCTGATCGATGTGGAAAAGTGCATCGGCTGCGGCGAATGCATCCTGGTCTGCCCCAGCAGCGCCATTCAGATTCAGTGGAACCAGGCCATTCCGGTTTTTTTGGAAAATATGATGGAATATACCGAGGGGGTCCTGAAGGGAAAAGAAAACAAAACCCTGTTTATAAATTTTATTACGGATGTATCCCCGGCCTGCGACTGCTATGCCCACAATGATGCGTCGGTGGTCAGGGATATCGGCATTCTGGCATCCAAAGACCCGGTGGCCATCGACCAGGCCAGTGTCGATCTGGTGAACCAGGAAGCGGCCCTGCCGGAATCAAGCCTTAACACAAACCGGGCGGCCGGTGAGGATAAGTTCAAAGGGATCTATCCCCAGGTGGACTGGGCCCATCAGCTGGATTACGCCGAGACTCTCGGGATCGGGAGCCGGTCGTACTTGTTGGAGAAAATATAGAATCGTATTAAAAAACGCTGGTGATACTATAAGATTCAATCCCGCCAAGGCGGGACAGGGTTCAGGGGTTCAAGGCTGAAAAACGCTCTGCGTTTTGCCTGAATGCCAGGATGCTTGTAAGCAATGATGTTTGGTACTTTCCCTTTAAACTTATCGAGTCTCGGTTTTCAATCCTCCCAGCCTCCCAGCTTTATAGCCTCATCTGGCCCCCTTTCCCCTCATCACTTGTCGGCTTCCGGGACCTGCACACCGGCCGCCTCTGCATCCTGGGCGGCGTCATCGGCCTTTGCAGCTGCCTTGGCGGCTTTTTGGGAAGCCTGTGCTGCTGTTTTCTGTGCTGCTTCGGCTTCAAGTTTAAGTCGTGCAAGATTTTCTGAATCTGTTTCAGACTGTGCCGCCGCCTGAACTTCCTGGACCTTCTGCTCCGCCTCTGTCTGTGCTTTCTCGGCTGCCTTTTCCTTTTTGCGGGCTTTTTTGCGGGCAGCTTCCAGCACATCCATGACCGCAGCGATCTCAGCGATCTTTCCTTCCTCCGGTTCGGCATCCAGATCAATATCTTCAGCTGCCAGCAGCAGCACCGTCGAAGGCAGCCGGGGCAGGAGTTCTTCCAGGGAACCGCCGAATGGATCCAGGAGTCGGCTCCCCTTCAGGCGAAAAGGAAGAAATACCAGCGCGGCGTCCTTTGAGCGGGCGGCAACAATGTCTGTATTCGGCGCCGTGACCGCCTCGGGCTGCGCCTCAATACGGGCGCCATCAAGCAGCTGGCGTATATTCTCTACCGCTTGTTCCGCTTCCGGTTCAGGGCAGGCGGCAAGAACCCGAATGGATGCGTCCGCCCATTCATCACAGCGGGTCATCAAATAGGCAAGCAGGAGCATCAGTTCGCTGGTGGCATCTTCACACCACCAGACATCGATCCGGCGTTTTTCAGAGGGAACGGAGTCGAGCGCTTCCCATATTTTTGGTTTCGCGTCTAGAATCACTATGTTGCGACCGAGCCGGAAAACGGTTCGCAGGTTTCGGCCATAGGGCTCCTTGCTGGCGTCAGGGCCGGCAAGCGGAACCGGTTCCTTCCAGTTTAATAAAATGGTATTGGCCCGCAGCGGTCCGATGCCAAAGGCCTGAACCAGCGTATGGATTCCGACAGTCAAATCAGGGGCTGCCATCACAAGTGAAAAAGCCGATATGCCGTGCTCCCGGATACTTTTTTGCAGTTCGGTTTCGGCCTCTGCTTTTTGTCGAAGCATCTGAATGCCCTCACCCTCCAGGATGCGGACCACGGTTGTGAAACCGCTGCGGCCCTGGACCCAGGAAGCGAAATCGAGAAGCGGTTTGCGGCGGTTGGCATCTTCGGAGAATAGCAACACCTGGGGGCGCCAGTTGCGGGGATGTTCCGGTTCCGCCGCCGCGAACAACAGATTCTCCCGAACCTGCTGAAGATGATAGGATCGCTGGCTGTCGGCCCAGCGGGCCGGCCCGGAAGTCTGCTTTAAGTAATGATAAATAGCAAACAACACCGCCACAGCGACAATGCCTGCTGTAAAATCGATGGTCATCATCGTGCATAGACAGGCCAGGGCGCCGAGCAGGCTCAGGCGGGCGTGGAACCATCGGAAACGGGGCCGGAATGAGGGGCTGGCGGCCTTGGCTTCATAATAGGTGGCGTAATTTAAAAGGCCGTAGGACACCAGGAAAAACATGGACACCACCGGAGCGATGATGTTGAGCCGGCCAAGCCCGGTGGTCGCCAGGGCGATGCCGAGAGAGAGCAGGACCGCCCTGCGCGGATTATTGGCCGGACCGGACCCTTTGGCAAAAGGAAGAAGAAAGGGAAAAATACGGTCGGCGGCCAGGGACTGTAAAATGCGGGGTGCTCCCAGAAATGAAGCCATGGCGGACGACAGGGTTGCGGCAATGACGCCGGCGTCTATCAGAAACCGCGCCAGGGACACCCGTTTCATTGCCCCGTAATCACTGACCAGGATACTTCCCGGGAGGGACCCGGCCAGGAGCACCGCCGCACCAAAAAATAGACCAGAATGGATATGCCCACGGCCAGCAAGGTGCCCAGCGGAAGGCTTTTGCCGGGGTCTTTCAGGTCCCCGGACATGCTGGAGCCCTGGGTAAATCCGGTTACCGCCGGAAAGTAGATGCTGAAAAGCGCCCAGAACGGAAGGCCGTTTTCAGGAGTCGACCAGTTTTTAACGAGTAGTTCAACATTCCAGTTGGCAAATCCACCGACAAAGAAGGAAACCAGGGCCGCACCGAGAAAAGCCATGACCACATACTGAAACCGGGTGGCCAAGTCCGCCCCCATCCAGGCAAGGGCAAACAGGACGGCCAGGGACAATAAGGCCACAATCTGGGAAAAAATCTTTACGTTTCCGGCGGCAACGATTACCGCCAGCACCTCGCCGAAGCCGATGCAATAAAACGCAATGGATACCGACTGGGCCAGAAACATGACAATGCCGATGGCGCCGCCGAATTCCAGGCCGAGGGTTCTGGATATGAGGTAGTAGACGCCGCCGACCTTGACGCGGATGTTGGTTGAAATAGCCGAGAGCGAAAGGGAGGTAAGGACCGATATGGCGTTTGCAATCAGCAGGATGCCCAATGTCCGGCCAAGGCCGCCGCTGCCCACAACATAGCCGAGTCTCGAAAAAAGGATAATACCCAGGATGGTCAGGATGCTGGGGGTAAATACCCCGCCGAATGTGCCCAGGGTGCCGGCCGCGGGTTCCCGCCGGTCACTTTTATCAGAATTGTTTCTCATGGTTCCTTTGGAAATTTAACAAAGAGATATTATGGTAATAAAATGTTTTTTTCTAGCATGGGTCAAAAGGGTGTACGCCTGATATTACGTTCCAAACTCGGGAAAATGACGGTTAACAAAAAACGACCAGAACTGCTCCCAGCGA